>DAHVOJ010000100.1 GCA_027318865.1 bacterium
GTCAGATTTATTTATTCCTTTACTTCCGACTGCGTTTGACGTAGCCGGAAGTTTTTATTTTTACTGTTATAAAAAATTTTGTTGACATTACTATAATTGTTATATGTAAATTGTTAAATAATTTAAAAACTTATATAATGGTAAAATATGAAATGATAAAAAGAAAAGCAGATTTATTCTTATCGTAATATTAAAAGATAAGAAAAATATAAAAAGATATGGACAGTCAAAACATTCACGGCATAATATTACAATTAAAATCAATAACCGAAGGTATAGATAAAATAGCCAGAGGAGTTAATAATCCTTTGGCGGTTTGGGTTTCTTTAATAATGGCGGGAGGAACATTTATTTTGGCAATTGCAACTGTATATATGGCTCTAGCAACATTTATGGCTCTTAAAGAAGATAGAAATAAATTAAAAGAGGAAAAGAAAGGAGCATATAAAGTTTTTATTGAAAGAATAAAAAAGTATCTCACGGCGACAGATAAAATAGAGGAATTAATAAATAAAATTATCGACAAAAAAAATGAAAAACCAGATTTTAAAGACTGGGCAAAATTACTAGCATCTA
>DAHVOJ010000101.1 GCA_027318865.1 bacterium
TGGCAGAATTTAAGAAGAGGGACGCAATCTATTTTTATATTTTGCGCCTCCCTCTTTTATTTCCGATTAGTCCCGCAAATATATTTTAGGTTTCTTTCCTCAATGATTTTATTTTGCTGTCATAAACTGGAAAACTGCCGAATTTAAGTAAGTATCCGACGCTTCGTTATATTCCTTAGAATATCGACAACAAAAATGGTGTCAGATTTATTTCAATTTCATATTTAAAGTGTAAAAATAAGTCAAGCGCCATTTTTATAACTAAAATAATATATTATATTACAAAAATTTAACATAAATGTAATAAAACCGTAATAATTAAAATGTATAATTGTATAAAGATTAATAAAGATACGGCTTAATTATATAAGGTCGTTAATAGCGTAGTTAATAGTTATTAAGAATTTTATTAATTTTATTAATAACTTAACCATAAAAATGGAGGAACGGCTTTGACTATTAAATCATTTTACGGACTTAACAAAGATATGACGTCCAAGGAGATTGCCGAAAAAATATTGGATTCTTTGATAGTTAACGTTAAAAAAGAAACGGCAGCCGTCATAGATGG
>DAHVOJ010000102.1 GCA_027318865.1 bacterium
ATTAAGCATTAAGATAAATTAATATTAAATATGTCGTCATAATATTTTGAAGAAACGTTATCCGAGCAATTTTTATTAATTTTTTCTTTTTTATATTTAAGCCTATATTCTTGAGGTATATAGCCGTTATTTTTTATTCTTTCCAATATCATATCGTAATAAATTTTATCAATTTCTGCCGAGATATAATGCCTGTTCAGTTGTTTGGTTAACAGTATTTCGTTGCCGGAACCACCAAAATGAATTAAAACTATATCGTTTTCTTTAGTAGAAGCTTTTAAAATTTTTTCCGTTAATCCGATAGGTATCTGGCATGAATGCATTGTTTTATATTTAGATACGTTTTTTACTAAATCATAATATAACCACGAATAAGGCATTCTGCCCTTTGAGCCGTTTAATATATTTTGTTTAATCCTTTTATCGTTTGGATTTAAATATTCTTCGGCTACCGAATTTTTAAACCATTGATTATTTTTAGTTTTTGTGCAATGCAATATAGTTCTGTGTGCCGTGGTAAATCTTTTTGGCGAATGCCCAATGTTTGTATTGTAAATCCATACATATTCAT
>DAHVOJ010000103.1 GCA_027318865.1 bacterium
TACAATAGTAGAAATTTTAGCATGCTATTAAACCCCATAACATCTAACGCTAAATGCATAAAATATCTACAATAGTAGAAATTTTAGCATGCTATTAAACCAAAAAAACCTTCCCAGACGCAGATTTTAGATCTACAATAGTAGAAATTTTAGCATGCTATTAAACAACTATGTGCCAGAACTTCGTCAAAGGAACATCTACAATAGTAGAAATTTTAGCATGCTATTAAACGGAAAAAGGATAAAAATAAAGGTAGATATCTACAATAGTAGAAATTTTAGCATGCTATTAAACTAAAACCAAATATGAAACTGCAAGTAGTATCTACAATAGTAGAAATTTTAGCATGCTATTAAACCTGAAAGTTGCATATTTGCCCTCTACGAATCTACAATAGTAGAAATTTTAGCATGCTATTAAACGCATAACTTCTGCTCATAGTTATGGGCTGTATCTACAATAGTAGAAATTTTAGCATGCTATTAAACTTAAACAGAATAATTAAAAAAGTGGAAAATCTACAATAGTAGAAATTTTAGCATGCTATTAAACCATTTTCCTCTGCTA
>DAHVOJ010000104.1 GCA_027318865.1 bacterium
ATTCTGGAGAAACGGCTTCAGACTTCCGGGCACAAACGGAACTCCTGCGGACGCAACGCAGATCGCTAACGGCTTAAGCCTTCCGAATCCATGGCCGATTCCGATCGTGTTGGAAGCACAGGTGTATTATACTCATGTAACTAATGAAAATGTTTCGCCAAGCACAGACGCATTTGGTTATAAAACGAATTTAGTTATCGGCGGCGCAACTAAATTATACACCCCGTTAGCAAATTCTTTATCTTTCTATGCGAATTACGGAGAAAAAAATCCAGGTAGTGCGCTTACTGCAGCTCAGCTTTGGGCATCTTTAAACGGAATTGGTGCAGGATTTGGTCTTCCTTCGCATTTATTTAACTTGAAACTTGGTAACGTTACAACAGCAAGCCCCTATTTTTACAGACAGGCTCCATTCAGCGGTGGATTTACTGAAGGTCCGACTATGAATGGACAGGGTTTAACTGTAGGTGCCGATAGTGAAGGCGGCGCGTTAATTCATGCATCAAATCCAGGTATAGCTCTTTACGGTACTCCGGGTTATCATTTGTGGTATAAAGTAACGGTTACG
>DAHVOJ010000105.1 GCA_027318865.1 bacterium
TTAATAAGCGCGATAGAGTTTTATTCCATCAAATCTAAAGATATAGCAGTGAAATTAATAGACGAAGGTTTTTTGACTACTACCGTTCAGGATACGGTGCTAAGACTTACTCCGCCGTTGATTATCAAAAAAAACCACGTAGATCTATTAATGGGTGCCATAGTTAAAATTCTTGAGGGTTATAAATAATAAAAATAGAATGAGGGCGCTCTTAAGGGCGGACGGTTAATTAAAATTATGAAATCGGCAAAAAATTTTTTATCTGTATATGATTTTTCCAAGAACGAAATATGCGATGTTCTTTTAATGGCTGAAGTTTTAAAAACGGAAAGAGGCAAAAAAAATTCATGTCTCGAAGGCAGAAAAATTGGAATGATATTCGAGAAGTCTTCTACGAGGACGAGAGTATCTTTTGAGGTCGGCATAGTCGAGCTTTGCGGGCATCCTATTTTTATGTCGTCAAGAGATCTTCAGCTGGGGCGGGGAGAACCGGTTAAAGATACCGCAAGAGTGTTAAGCAGATATTTAGACGGCGTCGTTATAAGGACTTTTGAACAGGAAAGAAGA
>DAHVOJ010000106.1 GCA_027318865.1 bacterium
AGTTCAATGACAAAATGTTCCTGGATCTGTAGTTGTTGGACACGTATAAGAAAATAAACGAAGTATGTAGTAAGGATTAAATATTAAAAAATATGATACAATATATTAAATTATAATTATATTTTTTTAAATAAGAAACCTATATGAAAACAAAAAAAATAATAGACCTTTCCGTAGAAGAATTTCGGGCTTTTATATACGATACCGTAAATGCCGCTATGGAAGATTCAATTGAAGATTTTTTAGCCCTTTCAAGCGATAACTATATAAAGTCGATTAAAGAAGCTCGGAAAGATTATAAAGCTGGTAATGTAAAGTCTTTTGAAGACGTTTTTAATGTATAAAATCCTTTTTACCAACCGATCGTTAAAAGATTTAGAAAATATCGAGCCGGTTATACAAAAAAGAATTGCCGCAAAACTTAAAGAATACTCCGCAGAACCGTTAAAATATTCCAAAAAGCTTTCAAATAGTAATCTTGGCTCATATAGATTCAGGATTGGCGATTATCGGGTTATATTTGACATCGATAAAGAAAATATCGTTGTTTTAAGAATAGGAC
>DAHVOJ010000107.1 GCA_027318865.1 bacterium
ATAGCAGTGTCCGATTACCGGAGCTATTATTACCAAAGAGTAAAATATTAAACAGCCGCTACACTGAATAGACCGGTGAAAATTAAAATCGGCGTATTTATATTGTGCGTTAATTAAAATCGGCGCAAAAAAAACCGGCAAAAAACCTTTTGCGGCGTCGATAACAAGGGTAATAAGCCCGAACTTTTTGCCTATTACCCTTGATATGTTCGTAGCGCCGAGATTGCCGCTTCCTTCTTTAGTAAGGTCGGAAATTCCTTTTATTCTTGCTATTATAGCCGACGTAGGAAAACTTCCTGTCAGATATGCGGCTAATATATAAAATATGTCTATAATTTCTTTCAGGATATCTGTACCCGCAACTATATTATGCAACTTTTTCGCCGCAATACGGACAGTATTTTAATCCGGGCATAAGAGGTATTTCCATTCCGCATTTTTTGTTCGGACAAATTTTATTGGTGTCTAAACCGTTAAGTTTAATCGTTATCGCTTCGCTAAGTTTGTCGATAAATTTTTCAAATTTTTTGTCGTCGCCTTTTTTAAAATTCTTTGTGATTT
>DAHVOJ010000108.1 GCA_027318865.1 bacterium
GGCGTTTCCGCCATAAATCTTCACCCGTTAACAAAATTAAAAAAAATTATTGAATATTTAGTCTAACTAAAATAAAATAAACGTCAGGCAGTTAATAAAATAATTAATTAAAAAATAAAAAAGAGAATCTATTTTGCAAAATATTTCTTTCGATTATATAGAAAACGAATTAAAAAAAGTTGAAGAGCAGTTCGAAAAACATCTTATAACGGAGACGCCTTTAATACACAAGGTTGCCGAATACGTTATTTCAAGCGGAGGGAAAAGAATACGTCCTATACTTCTTATCGTAGCTTCAAAATTATGCGGTTACGACGGGAACGACCATATTTCGCTTGCGGCTGTAATAGAATTTATTCATACGGCTACCTTGCTTCACGACGACGTCGTAGATAACGCTCCGTTAAGAAGGGGTAAGGCATCCGCAAATATTATTTTTGGAAACGAAGCTGCCGTTCTTGTGGGAGATTATTTATTTGCTAAATCTTTTAAAGTATTGTCGGATATTAATAATATAAAAGTTATAAAGTCTTATTCCGACGCAACTACGCTTATGGCGG
>DAHVOJ010000109.1 GCA_027318865.1 bacterium
GTTTGGATTTACAATACGAATATTGGGCATTCTCCAAAAAGATTTACAACGGCGCATAGAACAATATTGCATTGCACAAAAAGCAAGAATAATCAATGGTATAAAAACTCGGTAGCCGAAGAATATTTAAATCCAAACGACAAAAGAATTAAACAAAACATATTAAACGGATCAAAAGGCAGAATGCCATATTCATGGCTATATTATAATTTGGTAAAAAACGTTTCTAAAGATAAAACAATGCATTCATGTCAGATACCGGTAGGATTAACTGAAAAAATTTTAAAAGCTTCCACAAAAGAAAACGATATAGTTTTAATACATTTTGGGGGTTCCGGCAACGAAATATTATTGACGAAACAACTCAAAAGACATTTTATTTCGGCGGAAATAGACAAAATATATTATGAAATGATTTTAAAAAGAATAAAAAATAACGGCTTCATACCCGAAGAGTATAAACTTAAACTTAAAAAAGAAAAAATTAATAAAAATAATTTATATAAAGTTTCAACTGAATTTAATGACGAATTATTTACCTTATAATATACTTATAATTC
>DAHVOJ010000010.1:0-44596 GCA_027318865.1 bacterium
TCTATTTCAGGACCACCGACGTTACCGGAGTATGCACCCTTCCGGAAGGCATCGAAATGGTAATGCCCGGCGATAACGTCGCAATGTCCGTAGAACTTATTACACCCATAGCCGCGGAGAAGGAATTAAGGTTCGCGATAAGGGAAGGCGGTCATACCGTAGGAGCGGGAGTCATAACAGAAGTTATAGAGTAAATCAGAATGAGGATATAATTAAATTAATTCCGTCCACTAATAAAGGGGAAATATAAAATTAACATGGAAATTCAAAAGATAAGGATAAGGCTGAAAGCATACGATCACCGCTTATTAGATCAATCTGTAACGGAAATAGTGGAAACAGCTAAGCAAACAGGGTCAAAAATTAGCGGGCCTATACCTCTGCCAACAAAAATTAATAAATATTGCGTTCTGCGTTCGCCTCACGTCGATAAAAAATCGAGGGAAGAATTTGAGATGAGGACGCATAAAAGAATTATCGACCTGCTCGAACCTAATCAGGCAACAATAGATGCCTTAATGAAATTAGATTTATCATCGGGTATAGATGTCGATATTAAGCAGATTTAATTGAATCTTGGAGTATTAAAATGATAAAAGCGCTAATTGGACAAAAAATAGGTATGACGCAGATATTCGATGGGGACGGTATGATTGTTCCCGTTACCGTTATTAAAGCCGGACCATGCACTGTAGTCGGAAAGAAAATTAAGCGGTCCGATGGATACGATGCGTTAAAGATTGGCTTTGGAGAAGCTAAATCGTTCAGGTTGACGAAGCCCGTCCTTGGAATATTTGCTAAAAATAATTTAAGCCCGCTAAAAATTTTAAAAGAATTCAGGGATTCTGGAATAGACGAAATAAAAATCGGCGATATTATCGACATATCCATATTTAACGGTGTTAACGCAGTATCTATAACAGGAATTTCTAAAGGAAAAGGCTATCAGGGCGTAGTTAAAAGATGGGGATTCGGCGGCGGTAAAGATACGCACGGTTCTATGTTTCACAGGGCTCCCGGTTCTATAGGTCAGTCTTCTTTTCCTTCAAAAGTATTTAAGGGCCTGAGAATGCCCGGCCATATGGGTATGGAAAAAAATACGGTTTTAAATTTAAAACTCGTAAAGATAGATAGCGAACAAAATCTTATGTATGTTAAAGGCGCAGTGCCGGGCGCAAATAATAATATCGTTTATATTTATGCGGCAGATAAATTTGGACGCAAATTAAACAAGTAAGGAAAAAAAGGGGATTCATTGATGCATTATAATGGGGCGGAAAGCGCAAACGTTATAAACATAAGTAATAAAGAGGTCGGAAATATCGATTTGAATGAATCGGTATATTTATATCCCGTTAAAGAGCCTTTAATAAAAGAATTTGTATTATTAACTCTTGCAAATAAAAGACTTGGATTGGCTTCCACTAAAAATAGAAAAATAGTTTCAGGCGGCGGTATTAAACCATGGAAACAGAAGGGAACCGGCAGGGCAAGAGCGGGTTCTACCAGATCGCCTATATGGAAAGGCGGGGGAACTGTTTTTGGACCTACAAATGAAAGAAATTATAAAAAAGATATGCCCAAGAAAGCCAGAAAGGCGGCGGTTAAATCCGCTCTATCGCATCTTTTAAAAGAAGGGAGATTAGTATTTATTGAAGATTTTGAACTGCCGGAGGTAAAAACAAAAGAGATGGCGCTAATTTTCAATAATCTTGGCATTAAAAAAGGATTACTTGTATTACCGTCGGTTAATACGGACGACAAAATTATTAAATCCGCTAAAAATCTTATGAACTATAAAGCGGTAAGCGTAAATTTACTGAATATTATAGATCTGCTAAAATATGAAAAGATAATTATTACGCTTAAGGCGAATGAAGAATTAGAGAGGAACCTTTTAATATGAAAGAATTAAATGCTGTTGTAGAAAAAGTGGTCCAATCAGAAAAAGGATTAAAAATTAGGGGAATAAACAACACCTTTATTTTTAACGTTAATAAATCGGCAAATAAAAAAGACATTAAAGATGCGGTAGAAAAATATTTTCACGTTAAAGTTGCCGCCGTTAATACCGTTATTACGAGAGGTAAATTCAGAAGAGTCGGTAAATATACGGGGAAATTGCCGAACATCAAAAAAGCTTATATAAAACTTGAAGAAGGTCAGAGGATATCTGCCTTAGAAGTATAAACCGGAGAATATATGCCATTAAAAAAATACAAACCTACGTCTAATGCAAGAAGATTTCAAACGGTCTCCGATTTTTCCGAAATTACGCGTGATTTTCCGGAAAAAGGACTTCTTGCAAAATATAAAAAAAATGCCGGAAGAAATAATTACGGCAGAATTACCACTAGGCATCAGGGAGGCGGACATAAGAAAAGATACAGGATTATTGATTTTAAAAGAGATAAAAGAGAAGTTCCGGCACGCGTTGTCGAAATAGAATACGATCCCAACAGATCCGCAAGAATTGCTTTATTAAGTTATATAGACGGGGAAAAAAGATATATATTATGTCCATTAGGTTTAAAAAAAGGCGACAGCGTTATATCTTCGGAAAAAGCCGATATACAGCCCGGAAATTGTATTCCTTTATATAATATTCCGGTAGGGACTATGATTCACAACATTGAAATGAAACCGGATACCGGAGGAAAACTCGTTAGAAGCGCAGGAGCATATGCCGAACTGCTTGGAAGAGACGGAGGATATGCGCAGATTAAAATGCCTTCGGGCGAGTTCAGGGTAGTGCCCGAAAAGTGTTGTGCAACAATCGGCCAAATTGGAAATATCGAACATGAAAATATAAGTATCGGCAAAGCCGGAAGGTCAAGATGGCTTGGTATAAGACCGTCGGTAAGAGGAGTCGCGATGAATCCCATCGACCATCCACACGGCGGCGGCGAAGGCAAAACGTCGGGGGGGCGTCATCCGGTTACTCCATGGGGCGTGCCTACTAAAGGATATAAAACGAGGAAAAATAAACAGACTTCCAAATATATAATATCCAGAAGAAAAAGAAAATAGGTTTATAAATAAAATATAATTATATAATCAGGAGAATTAAAGTTGGCAAGGTCTATAAAAAAAGGTCCCTTTTCCGATAAATCGCTTTTGGAAAAAGTTGAAAAGGCGATAGATACAAACGATAAAAAAATTATAAAAACATGGTCAAGAAGGTCAACTATAATACCGTCCATGGTAAGCCTTACTTTCGCGGTTCACAACGGAAAAAAATTTATCCCTGTTTTTGTCGGCGAAAACATGGTTGGACACAAATTAGGCGAGTTTAGCGCGACAAGAACGTTTACTATGCATTCCGGAGACAGAAAGGCTAAGGTAAAAACGGGCGGCGGATCGTCAAAATAAAAATACAAGGGGTTAAAAATGGAGTTTAAAGCTGAAGCAAAATATATTAAAGTGTCTCCTCAAAAAGCAAGGCTTGTCGTCGATTTAATACGCGGGAAAAAAGTTTACGACGCAATTAATATACTCAAATTTACTAAAAAGAAATCAGCCAACCCGGTATATAAACTTTTAAAATCGGCTTTGGCTAATGCGTCGTCGACCGGAAGAGTAGATATAGATAGTTTAATCGTAGCTAAAATTAACGTCGATATGTCTTTATCTTTAAAAAGATTAATGCCCAAGGCAATGGGACGAGGCGCAACAATAAAAAAGCGTATGAGCAATATTAAAATAGTTCTTGAAGAAATTTAAAACGGAGGTAGATTTTGGGGCAGAAAGTAAATCCAATAGGACTTAGAGTAGGTATAAATAAAACTTGGGATTCAGGCTGGTATAGCGATAGAAATTATGCAAAGTATTTACATGCAGATTTAAAAACTAGAGATTTTATAAAGAAAAAACTTTATTCGGCAGGCATATCTAAAATAAATATCGGCAGAAAAGCCGAAAAATTAATTATAGATATATTTGCGGCAAGACCCGGCATAATATACGGGAAAAAAGGCTCTTCCGAATTCGATAAAATTAAGCAAGAAATTACCGCTATTAATAAATTAAAAATAAAAGATATCGAAATTAACGTACTTGAGGTTAAAAAACCGGAATTAGATTCTATTTTAGTTGCCGAAGGGATAGCTTCTCAGCTTGAAAAAAGAGTGGCTTTTAAAAGGGCAATGAAAAAAAGCGTTACAATGGCTTTAAAAAGCGGCGCCAAGGGTATTAAAATTACATGCGGAGGAAGACTGGCAGGCGCTGAAATAGCAAGAACGGAATGGTATAGGGAAGGCAGGGTTCCGCTTCATACTTTAAGGGCGGACATCGATTACGGCACGTCGGAAGCAAACACCACTTACGGAAAAATTGGAATAAAAGTCTGGATATATAAAAGAGACGTATTATAATTAAACAAAAGGTGAATAGAATATGTTAATGCCCGCTAAAACAAAATATAGAAAGCAGATGAAGGGTAGAATGAGAGGCAAAGCTACCCGCGGAAATTCTCTCGCATTCGGAGATTATGGGTTAAAAGTTACGGAATGCGGATATATAACCGCCAGACAGATAGAAGCAGCAAGAATTGCAATGACAAGGTTTGTTAAAAGGGGCGGAAAAGTCTGGATAAGGATATTTCCGGATAAACCTATAACGAAAAAACCGGCTGAAACCAGAATGGGTAAAGGAAAAGGTTCGGTTGAAGAATGGGTTTGCGTTGCAAGACCCGGATTAGTGCTATACGAGATGGAAGGCATTCCTAAAGAAGTAGCGCAGGAAGCCCTCAGGCTTGCCTCGCATAAACTTCCGCTCAAAACCGTATTTATCGAAAGAGGAGAATTCTAACATATGAAATTTGATGAATTAAAAACAATGAAAGATGACGAACTTAAGGTTAAAGAGGCTGATTTCAGAAAAGAAATATTTAATCTCGTTATTCAAAAATCGTTAGGTTCATTAGAAAATCCTAAAAGAATTAAGGCGGTAAAAAGATCTATCGCTAAAATTAAAACTATTTTAAACAGCAGAAAGCGGGAGATGTGAATATGAAAAAAACTTTAACCGGTATAGTCTCATCCGATAAAATGGATAAAACAAGAGTAGTTATTGTTTCCGATATTATTAAACATGCGGTTTATAAAAAATATGTTAAAAAAATAAAAAAGTTTAAAATTCATGATGAAAAAAATATCTCGCACGAAGGCGATAAGGTATTGTTTATAGAAACAAGACCGCTTTCTAAAGATAAAAGATGGAATCTTAAAAAAGTTCTATAATTAAAATTTAATTATTTGAGGCTATAAATATGATTCAGATGCAGACCGTTTTAAAATCCGCGGATAATTCAGGCGCAAAAAAACTTATGTGCATCAAAGTTCTTGGCGGTTCGAAGAGGAAATATGCCGGAATAGGAGATATTATCGTTGTTTCCGTCAAAGAAGCGATTCCTAATTCAAAGGTTAAGAAGGGAGATGTTTCCAAAGCCGTTATCGTTAGAACGGTTAAAGAAGTTAAGCGTCCCGACGGAAGTTATATCCGGTTCGATAATAATTCGGCGGTATTAATAAATAATCAGAATGAACCTATAGGCACCCGTATTTTTGGTCCTGTAGCGAGAGAGTTGAGAGCAAAAAAATTTATGAGGATTATATCCTTAGCGCCCGAGGTTCTATAATATGACTATTAAATTAAAAAAGAACGACAATGTAATGGTTTTGACCGGAAAAGAAAAGGGGAAGAACGGTAAAATAATTCGTATAGACTCGGAAAAAAACAGGGTCTATATAGAAAAGGTTAATATGATTAAAAGGCATATTAAGCCTAGAAGCGCTCAAGAGCCGGGCGGCATTATAGATAAAGAAGGGCCCGTAAATATCTCGAACGTCGGAATATACTGCCCGAAATGTAAAAAACCCGTCAGATTTTCCGTGAATATCGACGACAAAGGAAAAAAAGTAAGGATTTGTAAGAAATGCGGATCCGGAATTTAATTTTGGAGGATTGAAAATTGCCAGCAAGATATAAAGAATTTTATAGAAATGAAGTTGTTCCGAAACTAATTAAGGAAACCGGTTACAAAAATATAAACCAAATACCTAAATTGGTAAAAATAGTTATAAATATGGGATTAGGAGAAGCTACTTCCAACTCGAAAATAATAGAGCAGTCTTTAACGGAATTGACTAAAATTACGGGTCAGAGACCTGTAGTATCGAAAGCTAAAAAATCTATTGCCGCTTTTAAGTTGAAAGAGAATCAGGAAATAGGATGTTTTGTAACTTTAAGAAATGAAAAGATGTATGATTTTTTTGACAAACTTATTAATATATCGCTTCCGAGGGTAAGGGATTTTAAAGGACTGTCTAAGAAAGCTTTTGACGGACGCGGAAATTATACCTTGGGCGTAAAGGAACAGGTTATATTTCCGGAAATCAGTTATGAGCTTATCGAAAAAATAAAAGGTATGAATATAACAATAGTTACCTCCGCAAATAACAATGAAGACGGATATAAACTTTTAAAGAATTTTAACTTTCCGTTTAGAAATTAGGAGACGATATATGGCTAAAAAGTCTATGATTGTAAAGGCAAAAAGAACGCCTAAATTTAAGGTAAGGGCTCATAACAGATGTCCGATATGCGGAAGACCGAGAGGTTATTATAGAAAGTTTGATATGTGCAGAATTTGCTTCAGGACAAATTCAAGCAAGGGATTGATTCCTGGAGTCATAAAATCCAGTTGGTAATTGAAAGATAATTATTTAAAATATTTAAGCGAGGGAAAAAGATAAAATGAACTATCCCGTATCGGATATGGTAATTAGAATTAAAAACGCTTATAAGGCGGGCAAAGAAAAAGTGAGCGTGCCTTATTCCGGATTGAAAGAAAATTTATGCGAGATTTTAAAGAAGCAGGGTTTTATAGAAGATTACTCTATAGAAAACGAGGAATCGGTGTCTTCTAAGAGCATTAATATGAAACTGGGTTATTATGAAGACAGGAAACCGACGATTATAGACATTAAAACTACAAGTACTCCCGGAATAAGATTTTATAAAAAAGTTAAAGATATAAGATCATATAAAAACGGGTTAGGGGTAGAAGTGTTTTCCACTTCTGCAGGAATATTATCCGATGCAGAATGTAAAGAAAAAAATATCGGCGGTCTTTCATTGATGAAAGTTTTTTAACAAATAATAGAAGCGGAACGGTTTAAGTCCGTCGGCTCAAAATAAAAGGTAACTGTAAAATGTCGAGAATTGGCAGAAAAATTATTGAAATTCCTAAAGATGTAAAAATTGAGTTGAAAGGGGATATTTTTATATCTTCCGGTCCGCTTGGAAAGATTTCAAAAAAAATCCCGCAAGGTGTAGCTTTAGAGATGACGAATTCCTCTGTTTCTGTTAAATTAAAAGACAATAATGCAGATTTTGAAAAATTTACCGGGTTGACAAGAACTATAATCGCGAACTCGGTAATAGGCGTGGTCAAAGGATTTTCTAAAGATTTGGAAATAATCGGCATTGGATACAGAGCGGAAGTAAAAAATAAAATATTAATTTTAAATTTAGGATTTTCGCATCAAATAAATTTTGAAATACCGGAAGGAATAAAAATAGCGGTAGAAAAAAATACCTTGCTTAAAATCACCGGATTTGACAAAGAACTTGTCGGTCTGGTGGCTTCCCGGATTAGAGAATTAAAAAAACCGGAACCCTATAAAGGAAAGGGCATTAAATATTCGGATGAAGTTATAAAACGTAAAGCGGGAAAGGCTTCGGGAAAATAACAAAAAATAGAATAAAAAATAAAGGATAACATATGAAAGAAAAGGTTGAAAAGAGAATTCGCAGAAAGGCGCATATTAAAAAAGTGATGAAAAATAATACTAAACCCCGTCTGTGCATCTTTAAAAGCTTAAATAATATTTACGTGCAGGTTTTTTCCGGTGAGAACGACGTACTTGTTCAGGCATCTTCTCTTTCAAAAGAAGTTAGAGGGGAAATTAACGGACATAAGGGAAATGTGGAAACAGCAAAAATAATCGGGAAGAAAATTGCAGAATTATGTCTGCAAAAATCAATAACCGAAGTTGCATTCGATAGAAACGGCTATATTTATCACGGCCGTGTGAAAGCTTTAGCTGAAGCCGCAAGAGAAAACGGTTTAAAATTTTAGATATATGGAATATTGGAGGATGATTTGGATAAATTGAGCGTCGAAGATTTAAATATCAAGGACAAGGTTATTCACATTTCAAGGGTGGCTAAAGTCGTTAAGGGAGGAAGAAGGTTTGGTTTTTCGGCTTTAGTGGTAGCCGGAGATCCGGATGCCAATTATGTCGGAATAGGACTTGGAAAAGCTAAAGAGGTTCCGGAAGCTATTAGAAAAGGAACGGAACAGGCAAAAAAAAATCTTGTAAAAGTTAAGGTGCATAAAAATTCTATACCGCATGAGCAGTATGGAAAAAGCGGAGCAGGTTATGTTTTTATGAAACCGGCTCCTGAAGGAACGGGGATAATTGCAGGCGGCGCAATGAGAGCAATTTTTGAACTTTCCGGGGTAAGAAATGTTTATGCTAAATCTATAGGTTCGTCTAATCCTCATAATGTTGCCAATGCTACTTTAAAATGCATATCTTCCTTTTTTTATAAAGGCGAACTTAACAAAAGAAGAAACAAATAATAAATTATATATAAAGAGGAACACAATTAAATGATTAGCTTAAGCGAATTCGGCAGGCATAACAATAAAAAAATTAAAAGACTCGGAAGAGGAGCCGGTTCGGGACACGGTCAGACTTCAGGCAAGGGAAACAAAGGACAAAATGCTAGAGCCGGCGGAGGAGTAAGACCGGGATTCGAAGGCGGACAGATGCCGTATAGCAGGAGAGTTCCCAAAAGAGGTTTTAATAATCCCCTAAAAGAAAAATATGCGGTTATTAATTTTTCTGCTATCGAAAATATAAAAAGCGAGGATATTACTATTGATACTTTAAAAGAAAACGGAATCCTTAAGAAAAGCGAAAATAAATTTAAAATGTTGGGTTCGGGAGAAATTAACAGAAAAATAAATATAGCCTGCAATAAAATATCGAAAAGCGCAAAAGAAAAAATTGAGAAAAACGGCGGAAGCGTAAGGATAATATAAATAATGACTCAAAGTTATGAAAATATAGGTAAAATACCGGAACTGCGCAATAGAATACTATATACTCTTTTAATGTTTATAGTGTTCAGGATAGGCGTGCATATTACGACGCCCGGCGTTAATCCCGTAGCGCTGTCCCAATTTTTTAACGCTTCAAACAGTAATTTATTCGGACTTTTTAATATGTTCACGGGAGGCGCTTTAGCCCGTTTTTCTATATTTTCGCTCGGTATTATGCCTTATATAAGTTCGTCTATTATTTTTCAGATGCTTCCTATGGTCATTCCATCGCTCGACAGACTGCAAAAAGAAGGTGAAGCGGGAAGAAAGAAATTTATGCAATATACAAGGTACGGAACGGTACTGCTTGCGTTGTTCCAGTCTATCGGCATTAGTTACGGTATTATGGCAATGAGAAGTCCGGACGGTTTGCCGGTAGTTATGCATCCGGGCGCGAGTTTTCTTATCATAGCGGTAATAGCTCTTACGGCAGGAACCGTATTTGTAATGTGGATCGGCGAAGAGATTTCCGAACATGGAATAGGCAACGGCATCTCGCTTATAATATTTGCGGGAATTGTAGCCGCTATCCCCGGTGCATTTATGAATACTATTAAGTTTGTGCAAGCCGGCGAAATAAATATTATGCTTTTAATTTTAATAGTTGTTTTTATGATTTTTGTTATAGGGTTCATTGTTTTTGTCGAGTCGGCGCAAAGGAGGATTCCCATACAGTATGCTAAAAAAATGGTGGGAAGAAAACTGTATTCCGGACAGTCGAGTTATCTGCCCCTGAAAATAAATACTCCGGGAGTTATACCTCCAATATTTGCTATGTCTATACTGCTTTTCCCCGCAACGATAGCTAATTTTATTAAAGTGCCGTTTTTTGAGAAAATTTCCGAATATTTAAATCCAAACGGGGTGTTTTATAATATAATTTTTGTAATTTTAATTTTTTTCTTCTGTTATTTTTATACGGCTATTACGTTTAAGGTTGACGACGTTGCAGACGATTTGCGTAAATACGGCGGCAACATCCCCGGTATCAAGCCGGGGAAATCTACCTCGTCATTTATAGATAAAATTTTAAACAGGGTAACGTTTATCGGAGCAATATATGTATCGTTAATATGTGTTCTGCCGACTATCTTAATCGACAAGTTTCATGTGCCGTTTTATTTTGGCGGAACAGGTCTTTTAATCGTGGTAGTAGTGGCTATGGATACCATAGTGCAGATTCAGTCCCATTTATTATATAGAAATTACGACAGCCTTTTAAAAAAAGCGTCAAAAAAATAATATAACTATATAAAAAGGAGGAAAAATGAAAAGCAAAATTTATATTTTAATTGGGCCCCCCGGTGCAGGCAAAGGAACGCAGGCTAAAAATATTGCTAAAACAAAAGAGTTTGTGTTAATTTCGACAGGAGATTTATTAAGGGAAAATGTCGAGAAAAAAACAGAACTTGGTCAAATTGCAAAATCGTATATGGACAAAGGAGAATTTGTCCCGATAGATCTGGTAGCTAAAATAATTAAAACGAATATTCAACAGAATCTCAACAAAAACGGCTTTTTATTCGACGGATTTCCAAGAGACCTTTCGCAAAATGATTTATTGGATGAAATGCTTAAAGAGTTTAACCTGGAAGTGGACAAGGTGATTTATATCGACGTAAGAGACGAGGCTATATTAGAAAGGCTTACAAATAGAAGAGTATGTCCGAAATGTAAAAAAGTTTATCATATGAAATTTAATAAACCAAAGAACGACGAGACATGCGATGATTGCGGAGTTGCTTTAATTACCAGAGACGACGACAAGCCAGAGGTTATTAAAAACAGGTTGGAGACGTATCATAAAGTAACCCACCCGTTAGTAGAACACTTCGAAAAGTTAGGTAAAGCAGACAGAATCGATGGGGAGAAAACTCCTAAAGAGGTGGAGAACGAAATAATTTCGCAAATTTAACCGCAAATTTAACATTATGAATGATCAATCTGAAAAGTAAAACGGATATAGAAGGCATAAGAACAGCCGGACAAATTGTAAGAAATGTGTTAAACGAATTATCTGAAATTACTAAGCCCGGCATAAAAACTATAGAATATGATTTAACCGCCGAAAAAATTGCGTTATCTTTAAACGCAACGCCGGCATTCAAAGATTACGGAGGTTTTCCATATTCGGTATGCGTATCGGTAAACGAAGAGGTAGTGCATGGTTTTCCTTCGCAAAGAAGACTTAAAGAAGGCGATATAGTAAGTTTAGATTTCGGAATATATTATAACGGATATTATGCGGATGCCGCAATTACCGTTCCGGTAGGAGATGTCGGCGGTCCGGCTTTAAAACTTATTAACGTTACCGAAGAGGCATTAAATATCGGTATTTCTAAAGCATTAATAGGAAATACGATAAACGATATATCTGCCGCGATAGAACATTTTGTCATTCAAAATAAATATTCGGTCGTCAGAGATTTCGTCGGTCACGGAGTAGGTTTTAAATTACATGAGGATCCGCAGGTTCCAAATTATTATATAGAAACGAACGACGTATTAATAAAAGAAGGTTTAGTTATAGCCATAGAGCCTATGGTTAACGAATTTTCTTATAAAGTAAAAATTAAGCAGAATAAATGGACCGTTTTAACAAAAGATAAAAGTTTGTCCGCTCATTTTGAGCATACGGTTGCAGTAACCAAAGAAGGTCCGCAAATACTTACATAAGGAATTTATGTCGAATAAGGAAGATTTAATTGAAGTGGAAGGGACGGTAGTAGAGCCTCTTCCAAATGCCATGTTCAGAGTAGAATTAGAGAACGGTTATAAAGTGCTGGCGCATATATCCGGGAAAATGCGCATGCATTATATAAAGATTTTAGCAGGCGATAAAGTGACCGTCCAGCTGTCGCCCTATGATTTGACGAGAGGACGAATTATTTTTAGGGGCAAGTAAATAAATAAAAAGGAGTTAAAAGTGAAAGTAAGATCGTCGGTTAAAAAAATATGCGATAAATGCAAGGTAATTAAAAGGAAAGGGGTCGTAAGAATAATATGCGAAAACCCTAAGCATAAACAACGTCAGGGTTAATAATAATAAAAATAATAGCATCTCTATAAGATATTTAGATATATATAAATATGAGGAGTAATTAAATTATGGCAAGAATTTCCGGAGTCGATTTACCTAAAAACAAAAGGATAGAAATAGCTTTAACATACATTTACGGCATAGGCAGAGCATTATCGAACAGACTCTTAAGTAAGGCGGGCATTCCCGTAGATACAAAAGTGAAAGATTTGACGGATGTTCAGGTTAATACCATAAGGCAGTATATCGACGGCGAGTTTAAGGTGGAAGGTGACTTAAGAAGAGAAGTGCAGATGAATATTAAAAGATTGATAGATATAGGCACTTACAGAGGATTAAGACATAAAAAGGGTTTGCCCGTAAGAGGGCAAAGAACTAAAACAAATGCAAGGACAAGAAAGGGACCGAGAAAGTCCACTGTAGCGGCGGCAAAAGCTAAATAAGGGCAAATAAATTATAAAGCGGGATATAATAATTATTAATTTTATGATGATATTAAGAGGTATTATAAATGGCTAACGTAAAGAAAAACGCACCAAAAAAAAAGAAAGAGAAAAAAAATATTCAAAATGCGATTGCCCACATAAAATCTACGTTTAATAATACTATAGTAAGTATTACGGATTTAAGCGGAAATGTTCTCGCGTGGGCAAGTTCAGGCACAAGCGGATTTAAAGGATCCAGAAAAAGCACGCCTTATGCCGGACAGGTTGCCGCGGAACAGGCGGCAAAAAAAGTTTCGGATTACGGCGTTTCTAATATCGAAGTTTATATAAAAGGACCGGGCGGCGGCAGGGAATCTGCATTAAGAGCGCTTCAGAGTTCAGGATTTAATATTACCCTTATTAAAGACGTTACTCCTATACCGCATAACGGATGCAGACCTCCAAAAAGGAGAAGAGTTTAAGTTTACGGTAAACCCCCATATTATATAATATCGTATAATATATTATTAAGTAATATTGAAATTAAGAGGTGAAAATTGGCTAAATACAATGGACCTGTTTGTAAGTTATGCAGGAGGGAAGGAGGCAAGCTGTTTTTAAAGGGCGATAGATGCTTTTCCGATAAATGCGCTTACGATAAACGAGAATATGCCCCGGGAGAACATAAGGGCATAAGAAGAAAATTGTCGGAATACGGCGAGCAGTTAAGAGAGAAACAAAAATTAAAGAGAACATACGGTCTTATGGAGAAGCAATTCAAAAAAACATATAAAACCGCCGAAAGAATGAAAGGGATAACAGGAGAAAATTTACTTTCTTTGCTCGAAAGAAGATTGGATAATGCCGTTTATACGTTAGGATTTGCCGTTTCAAGAAAATTAGCGAGGCTTTTAATTGCGCATGGGCATTTTTTAGTTAACGGTAAAAAGGTAAATATCCCCTCTTATATATTAAAGCATGGAGAACAGATTTCTGTTTCGGAAAAAAGCAGAAAATGCGATGTAATAAAAAATTCAATGGATTCGGCTGTAAGAAAAACGCGCCCGGAATATTATGAGGCAAATATTGCTGCTTATATGGGAACGTTAAAAAGTATCCCCAAAAGAGACGAAATTATATCTACGGCGAATGAAAAGCTGATAGTGGAACTTTATTCCAAGTAAGCGTTAAATAATAATTTTTTTGGAGGCAATATGAAAAAAAATTGGCTTTCCCTTATTAAGCCAAAGAAAATAGAATTTGATAAAGAAACATATACCGATTATTATGGAAAAATGATTGTAGAGCCATTAGAGAGAGGTTTTGGCACAACCATAGGAAATGCGTTGAGGAGGATTCTTTTATCGTCTATAGTCGGATATAAAATAGCCGAAGTTAAAATTGAAGGGGTATCTCACGAATTCACGTCTATACCGGGCGTTACGGAAGACGTTACCGAGATAATATTAAATTTGAAAGATATCGATTTTAACATGGATTCCGAACAGCCGGAAACGGTTTATATAGATGTCGATAAGGAAGGCGACGTTTATGCCTCCGATATTCAAACTCCTCAAAACGTTCAGGTTGTAAACGGAGACAAAAAAATTCTGACTATGTCTAAAGGCGGTAAATTTCAGGCGCAGATGCTTGTTACCGGAGGAAGAGGATATGTGCCGAGCGAGTTAAATGTTCGTGAAGACGCTCCGATAGGAACTATTTCTCTTGACGTATCGTTTTCTCCCGTAAAAAAAGTTACGATGGATGTTTCATATGCAAGGGTCGGCGGGATCACCGACTATGACAAGCTTATAATGGAAATATATACAAACGGTTATATAACTCCGGAGGATGCCCTGACGTCCGCGGCACAGATATTGCAAGACCAGATTTCGGCTTTTGCAATGTTCGGCGAATTAGACCAGCCGTATGAGAGAAAAGCTCAACCTGAAACAGAGAGGCTTTCTCAAAATAATTTAAATGAAAATCTAATGAAAACGGTTGACGAATTAGAACTTTCGGTAAGATCGGCAAACTGCCTTAAAAATGCCAATATAAAATCTATCAGCGAACTTGTACAGAAAACGGAAAGCGAAATGCTCAGAACAAAAAATTTTGGAAGAAAATCTCTTAACGAAATAAAAGAAGTTTTATCGACTATGGGATTAGGTTTTGGAATGAAATTTGATTCAATCGGTATGACAAAGAAAGAAAAATAATTTGTTAAATTATATATTCATGAGGTTAAAATGCGTCACGGAAAAATAAAAACGAGATTGAACAGAACTTCTTCGCATAGAGCCGCTCTTTTAAGAAATATGGCCGCTTCTCTTATCGAACATGAAAGAATAGAAACGACTTTGCCTAAGGCTAAAGTCCTAAGAAGCTACGTAGAAAGACTTATTACGCTCGGCAAATCCGATACGATAGGAAGACGCCGGCTTGCATTTGCAAGACTCAGAAGCAAAAATGCGACAACAAAGCTTTTCAAAGACCTGGGGCCAAGATTTATAGACAGACCCGGCGGATACGTCCGGATCATAAAAACAGGTTATAGGGCAGGCGACGCCAGCCCTATAGGCCTGATAGAATTTATGCCTAAAGACGAGAAGCAGTCTTAATTAAGGGCTAAGGGCTAAATATCGGCTAAACCCAAAATTGCCGATAGAAAATTATTTTTCTGGATTCCTGCTTACGCAGGAATGACTTCGCAGGTTTTAAGGTCTTCACCCAACGGGTGTCATTCCCGCGTAGGCGGGAATCCAGTATTTATTTAACTTTAAAGCCATTTTAATGGTTTCTATCGGCAATTTTGGGCTAAATATCGGCATGTACAAAGAATAAAAATATGATATAATTATTTATATTATGTCCATGATGCCGATGTTAAATTACGAGGATATTTTAAAGACCCCCGATTCATTCAATATAATCCCGGTTACGAATGAAATAAGCGGCGATATGGATACGCCGATTTCGATATTCTCCCCTTTTAAAAGTGAAAGATATGCGTTTTTTTTTGAAAGCACCGAAGGAGTGGGCAAATGGGGCAGGTATTCGTTTATTTGCTTAAATCCTTTATTAACGCTACGTCTATACAGAGGCGAGCTTAATATAGATAATTTTACCGGTTACGATTTTAACTTTCCCAAAAAGATAAACCTCGAAGATATAAAACAGGATATTTTTTCTTTTATAAAGGAAATCCTGTCAAAATTCAATATATATAAAAGTAATCTTTCCGACGGTTTTGCAGGCGGCTTATTCGGTTATTTAGGATATGAAATAAGCGGACTTATAGAAAAACTTCCTCCAGACAAAAAGGACGTTACGGACGTTTACGACCTGTTTTTCATGTTACCCAAGGATGTAATAGTCTATGACGGGTTAAGCCAGTCTATTAAGCTCATATCGTTCATCTTTAGGGGCGGCAGGAACGCGGAACTGCTCAAAAAGGAATACGATAAGGCGTTAGAGAGATTAAATTTAATATCCGAAACTATAAAAAAAAGAGCCGTAAAATTTAAAGAAGATGAAAGGAAAAAAAATTTTAATATAGAAATTATCGACGAAACTGGATACGACGAATTCAGGCAAAAAGTTTTAACGGCAAAAGAATATATACTTCGCGGCGATATATTTCAAGTTCAAATTTCCAGAAGAAAAAAAATTATAAATCCGCCAGACCCTTTCCTTTTTTATAGGGCGCTGAGGCTTGTAAATCCTTCCCCTTATATGTTTTATCTTAAAATAGACGATTTTGTTATTACCGGTTCTTCCCCCGAAAATTTAGTTAAACTTGAAGGCGGAATAATAGAAACGAGGCCGATAGCCGGCACTATCAAAAGAGGGGGGAACCCAAAAGAAGACGAATATTTTGCCGAAAAACTGCTTGACGATCCTAAAGAAAGGGCGGAACACATAATGCTTGTAGATTTAAGCAGGAACGATATAGGCAGAGTATCCGAAAAAGGTTCCGTTAAAATAGATAAACTTATGTATATAGAAAAATATTCGCATGTTCAACATATAGTAACAAGCGTTGCGTCGAAAATCAAAGAAGGTATGGATGCATTCGATCTGATAAGAGCGGCATATCCCGCAGGCACTCTTACGGGAGCGCCGAAGGTAAGGGCAATGGAAATAATAAACGAATTGGAAGAATCGAAAAGGGGGATTTACGGCGGAGGCATAGGTTATTTCGGATTTTTAGAAAAAGGCGTATGTAATAAAATGGAATTTTGTATTACCATCAGGACTGCGCTTTTTAAAAAAGATGCCGCTTATATACAGGCGGCAGGAGGAATAGTTTATGATTCTACCCCCGAAAACGAGTTTGCCGAATCGGAAAACAAACTGAGGCATTTAATAGCCGCATTAAATATGATAGAGAGGTTTAGATAGAAATATGGTATTAGTTATAGACAATTACGACTCTTTTACTTATAATATAGTTCAATATATAGGTGAACTCGGTTACGATACGGTTGTATTCAGAAACGATTCTCTGAGCGTTTCCGATATAGCAAAGATGAAACCGGAGAAGATAGTTATTTCTCCAGGCCCCAAATCTCCGGATTCTGCCGGTGTTACGGTCGATGTTATTAAAAATTTTTATACAGATATGCCGATATTAGGGGTATGTCTCGGTCATCAAGCTATAGGCTATGCTTTCGGCGGCGAAATAATGCGCGCAAAATATGTTATGCACGGAAAAGTTTCTTCTATAAAACACGATTCGTCTTTTATATATAAAGATATACCGAGCCCTTTCGAAGCGACGAGGTATCATTCGCTTGTAATTAATAAAGAAAATCTGCCGGAAATTATAAAAGTAACGGCGACAAGCTTGGACGATAACGAGATTATGGGAATAGAAGTCAAAGGTTATAAAGTTTACGGAGTACAATTTCATCCGGAATCTGTTTTGACCCCTTACGGAAAACAGATAATAAATAATTTTTTATCGATCTAAATTAACCGCTCATTTTATGAAAGAAGATTATATAAAGGAACTATTGCTAAGCGTTGCCGGCGGCAACGCTTTAACTAAAGAAGAAGCGTACGAAATTTTTAACGCAATATTAAGAGGATATCTTACTCCCGCACAGATCGCCTCTTTTTTGACATCATTAAAAATAAAGGGCGAAACCGTGGAAGAAATTGCCGGGGCGGCTATCGCAATGAGAGAAAACGCTCTTCCGGCGGCTATTAAAGACGAACACAAAAAAATGTTAGTCGATACGTGCGGAACGGGAGGAGATTCCAAAAATACCTTCAATATATCTACCTGCTCCGCTTTTATTGCCGCAGGCGCAGGCGTAAAAATTGCAAAACATGGAAATTATGCGGTTTCTTCAAGATCGGGAAGCGCCGACGTTCTTAAGGAGCTTGGCGTTAATATATCTTTAGACGCCGAAAAAGTTATTAAGTCTATAGAATATGCCAATATAGGTTTTTTGCTTGCTCCTAAATTTCATTCCGCAATGAAATTTGCCGCCCCCGTAAGGAAAGAACTTGGGTTTAAAACAATATTTAATATACTCGGTCCTTTAACTAATCCTCTGGGAGTTAAAAAACAAATAATCGGAGTATATTCGGGCGATTTATCAAAAAAAATAGTAGAAGTCCTAAAAATATTAAATTTAGAGAAAGCATTCGTAGTTCACGGCAGAGACGGAATGGACGAAATAAGCTTATCTGCGGTAACGGATATTTATAAGCTTAACGATACCGGAGAAGTGGAATATTTTGAGTTTAATCCGGAAAAATACGGGTTTGGATTTTTTAAAGAAGACGAGTTTAAATCTTTATCGGTTGCCGAAAATGCAAAAATCTTATATGATATAATAAGCGGGAATAAAGGTCCTAAAGCCGATATTGCAATTTTAAATGCAGGATTTGCTATTTTGGCTTCGGGAAAGGTGGATGACTTACCGGATGCTTTTAACGAGGCAAGAAATTCTATCGAATCCGGCAGAGCATTAAAGGCTTTAGAAAATCTTATAGAAATAACTAACGCTTAATAAAAAATTATTGATATAAATAAATATAACATTATGCAACTTGGAATGCGGGACATATCAAGCGTATAATTTCAAATAAATATAAAATATAATTGAAAATGATATTAGACGACATATTAAAAGAAAAAAGGAAAGAAATCGAAAAGTTTAAATCATCCATCGATGAATATGCTTATAAAAATAAGGCGTTTTCCTTTTTTAACGGAATTAGGAGTCTGAAAAACGCTTTAAAACCAAGATCGAACGGAGAAGCCGTTTCGTATAGAATTTGCAGTATAATTGCGGAAGTCAAGAAAGCCTCGCCGTCAAAAGGACTTCTTGCGCCAAATTATAAGCCTGAAGAGCTTGCGGTTGTTTATGAGAAAGCGGGAGCAAGCGCTATTTCGGTTCTTACCGATAAGAAATTTTTTATGGGGAATCCGTCCGATATCGCAAAAGTTAGAAACGAGGTAAGCCTTCCTGTTTTAAGAAAAGATTTTATAATAGACGAAATTCAGGTTTTTGAATCAAAATTGATAGGAGCGGATGCTATTTTATTAATTATAAAAGCGTTAAAAGAGCCGCAGTATAAAAAATTACTTTTTCTTGCCGGCGAACTTTCGTTGGATGTTCTTACCGAAATATCCGACGAAGAGGAACTCGGAATTGCATATAAATATAATGCGGAAATTATAGGTATAAACAGCAGAGATTTGAGGACGTTTAAGACCGATTTGTTCAAAACAGCCGCTTTAGCCGAAAAAATACCCCCGGGAAGGCTGATTGTAGCCGAAAGCGGAATTAACGGCAGAGGAGATATCGAAATGTTGATGAAAAGAGGAATAAATTCTTTTCTTGTAGGAGAGGCTCTTGTTACCTCGGTCGATGCTTCAAAAACCTTAAAAGATTTTTTATCGCCGTATTCTATGAATAACAGTTATATTTAACTCATATGGCTTATATTCCAAAGGTTAAAATATGCGGTATGACAAACATGGCGGATGCCCGCGACGCTTTGCGGCAGGGCGCCGACACCCTGGGGTTTATTTTTTACGAAAAATCTCCAAGATATATCTATCCGGCGGCGGCTAAATTTTTAATCTACGAACTTAGATTGACGCAAGACGTAATTCGTGAATTTTTATCGGTCAAAAGAAACGTTATAGTTACCGGAGTTTTCGTAAACGAGGACCCGGTAAACGTAAAGAAAATAGTCGAGGACGTCGATATAGATTTGGTCCAGTTATCGGGAAACGAGTCTCTGGACTATATAGAAAAACTAGGCATAGAGAAAAGTTTGATATTAAAAGCCGTCCATATTAAAGACAAGGCAGACTTAGATAAAATTTTTTTATACAAAGATGCAGGCGTTAACGTCCTCGCAGATGCGTTCGGCGGCGACGGAGTATTCGGCGGAACCGGTATTAGGGTAAATTTAGATTTATTGGCGGATATAGATATGAAAGATTTAATTTTAGCCGGGGGAATAGACGAAAATAACGTGAAAGATATTATGAAATCGTTAAAACCTTACGGTTTTGATCTTTCTTCAAAAATTGAATATTTTCCCGGGAAAAAGAATTTTGACAAGTTGGTTTTATTTTTCGATAACATCAGGAGAACCGCAAATGAAATTGCCTGACGGTAACGGTCATTTCGGCGAATACGGCGGGAGATATATTTCGGAAACGTTAATGCCTGCCGTAATAGAGCTGGAGAAGTTTTATAAAAAAATAAGAAACGACAGAGAATTTATAAAAGACTTTAAATATTACCTGAAAAATTATGTAGGCAGACCGAGCCCGCTGTATTTTGCTAAAAGATTGTCGGAAGTTTATGATGCGGGGATATTTCTTAAACGCGAAGATTTAAATCATACGGGAGCGCATAAAATAAACAATACTATAGGTCAGGCTCTGCTTGCCGTTAAAATGGGGAAAAAGCGTATTATAGCGGAAACCGGAGCAGGTCAGCACGGTGTCGCTACGGCTACCGTATGCGCATTATTCGGTTTAGACTGCGAAGTGTTTATGGGTAAAAAAGATATCGAAAGACAGAAACAAAATGTTTTCAGGATGGAACTTCTCGGCGCTAAAGTTAATTCCGTGGAGGCAGGGTCGCAGACGTTAAAAGACGCTATGAACGAAGCCATCAGGGACTGGATAACCAACATTCATACAACTTATTATATGATAGGGACGGTTGCAGGGCCGCATCCTTATCCCTTAATGGTCAGGGATTTTCAGTCGGTTATAGGCAAAGAAGTTTTAAAACAGCTCGAGAAACTTCCTGATATTTTAATAGCATGCGTCGGAGGCGGAAGCAACGCTATAGGACTTTTTTATCCGTTTCTTAAATATAACGACGTTAAAATGTACGCGGTAGAAGCAGGAGGGTACGGAATAGAAACGGGAATGCACGCAGCTTCTATTTCCGGCGGCAAGCCCGGCGTTCTGCACGGAAATAAAACATATCTTCTTCAGGATGAGTTCGGCAGGATTAAGGATGCCCATTCTATAGCCGCCGGATTAGATTATCCGGGCGTAGGACCGGAACACAGCTATTTTGCCGATAAAAAAAGGATTATAATAGGCAGTGTTACCGATGAAGAGGCAGTTAAGGCTTTTCAAAAGTTGTGCAGGTTGGAAGGGATTATTCCGGCGCTGGAAAGCTCGCATGCAATTGCATATTTAGAAAAAATAAAAAAAGAAATAAAAGGAAAAACTGTAGTTATAAATCTTTCCGGCAGAGGCGACAAAGATATGCATACTATTTCGGAATATCTTTCAAAATCATAAAAATAAAATAAAAATGCCTGAATATAACAAAATCGATACTGTATTTAATAAATTAAAATCAGAAAATAGAAAGGCTTTTATACCTTTTATATCTATCGGCGATCCCGCTCTCGAAACTTCGTTCGAAATAGCAAAAACATTGGTCGAAAACGGAGCCGATATAATCGAGCTCGGTTTCCCTTTTTCCGACCCTATGGCGGACGGCAAAGTAATTCAAAGGTCCTACGAAAGAGCATTGAAAAATAAAATTTCTATGGAAGACGCATTTGCTTTTATAAAACGGCTTAAGGCTTTTCGGGACATTCCGGTAGTTCTTTTTACATATTATAACCCTGTTTTTATACTGGGCGAAAAATTTGCAAAAGACGCTAAGGAAGCAGATGTACAAGGCGTTTTGATAGTGGACCTTCCGCCGGAAGAGAGCGCCGAATTTACGAAATATATTCGGGACAAAAATATATATCAGATTTATTTGCTCGCCCCTACGACCGCTCCGGACAGAATGCGTTATGTGTTGTCGTATGCCAAGGGTTTTGTTTATTACGTGAGCGTTACAGGCGTTACCGGAGCAAGAAAAAATCTGCCTGAAACTATCAAATCGAGGGTCGAAGAGATTAAAAGGATTAGTTCGATTCCGGTAGGCGTAGGCTTCGGCATATCTTCCAGAGATCAGGCAAGGGATATTGCAAAGCACTCCGACGCAATAATAATCGGTTCAAAAATAATTCAGTTTATAGAAGACGATATTGAAGATAAACGTCGAATATTAAAAAAAATAGCGGAATTTTCTTCGGATATAAGGTCGGCTTTAAACGATACTGCTTCATCCGGCCTGTAATAACGCTATATACGGTAATTTATATTATATGCTTTTATTTAAATCGTCAAAAAACGGCAAAAAGGAGCAAGGCAAGTCGAAGGTACCTGAAGGATTATGGATTAAATGTCCGAGTTGCAGCGAAATTATATATAAAAAAGAGCTGGAAAGGAATCTTGAAGTTTGCCCGAAATGTAATTATCATTTTAGGATTAAAGCCGCAAAAAGAATAGAAATGATATTCGACGAAGGTAGTTTTAAAGAGCTGTTTGAAGACATTAAACCTTTTGACGTATTAAACTTTATCGATACTAAAAAATATAAGGACAGGCTAAAAGAAGATGCGGATAAAACTGGACTTTCCGAAGCGGTAGTTTCCGGAGTAGGTAAAATACTGGGACTTTCCGTTGCATCCTCTATTTTTGATTTTAATTTTATGGGCGGTTCGATGGGGAGAGTGGTTGGAGAAAAAATTGCAAAAACATTTAAATACGCTATTGCAAATAAACTTCCGGCGATAATCTTTTCTTCTTCCGGCGGGGCAAGGATGCAGGAAGGGATTTATTCCCTTATGCAGATGGCTAAAACCGTGGCCATTGTTTCTGAATTTAACAGAACGGGTATGCCGTATATATCGGTTCTTACCGACCCTACGACGGGCGGAGTATCGGCTAGTTTTGCGACCATAGGAGACGTTATTATTGCCGAACCTAAAGCATTAATCGGGTTTGCCGGCCCAAGGGTTATAGAAAAGACCATTCATCAGAGTCTTCCGGAAGGATTTCAAAGATCCGAATATTTATTAGAGCATGGAATGATTGATATGATAGTGGAAAGAAAAGATTTACGCGATGTTTTAAAGAATCTACTGGTTCTTTTGATTAATGAGTAGTCTGGACATTATTTACGGATTGAAAGGTTTTTCTATGAACTTCGGCTTAGAAAGAATAGAAGCGCTGATGAATTATGCCGGCAATCCGCAGAATAAGCTCAAAACGATACATATAGCGGGAACAAACGGAAAAGGTTCTACGAGCAGATTTATATACGGTATTTTAAAAGAGCACGGTTTGAAGGTAGGTTTATATACATCTCCCCACTTAATTTCATTTGCCGAAAGAATAACAGTCGGAGAGAATCAAATAAATGACTTCGACCTCCAAAGGATTAACGATTTTTTCAACAAAATAGTGGACAAAGAAAATATTTTTAGAAAAATAGGCATCCCTTCTTTTTTTGAGTTGACCACGGCCGTCTGTTTTCAATATTTTTTCGAGAAAAAAGTCGATATAGCCGTTATAGAAACAGGTCTTGGAGGGAGATTAGACGCTACTAACATAATAAAAAAACCGCTTCTTTCGGTTATTACTAATATATCTATGGATCATAAGGATATACTCGGTAATTCGCTTAAAAAAATTGCTTTAGAAAAAGCGGGAATCATAAAAAAAAACTCTATAACCTTATGCGGAGAAAAAAATAAGAATATAGGGCGGATTATAAAGGATTATGCTTTGCGTTTCAATTCCGTTTATTTTTCGGCAGATGCAGTTAAACTTGTTAAAAAAGGAATTTTTTATGAATATAAAGGATTAGATATTGGAATAAAATATATAAAAATTCCTAATCTTGCCTTATACCAAAATCATAATCTGAAATTAGCGCTTTTCGCCTTAGAGATTATAGGCAAATATTATGCAAAAAGTCTTAAATTTAATTTAAACGAAGAACTTATAAGAAACGGTGTATTAAAGTTTAAGAACGAAGGGCGCTTCGAAATAATAAAATATAAAAACAACGATATTGTTTTAGACGGAGCCCATAATCTTGACGGAATTAAAAAACTTACGATTTCTCTGCAAAAACTTTTTAAAAAAAATAATTTTATAATTATTTTTGCGGTTATGAAGGATAAAGATTACAAAGCAATTTTAAAAAGGCTTTCGGTTTTAGGCGGGAAAATTATTTTTGCCGGGTTAAATAACGAAAGGGCGCTTGACGTTAAAGAATTAAAAAAAATTTCTGAGGATAATAATTATTTCGAAAATGTTTTTTCTGCAAACAATATAAAAGATGCCGTTGAAACTGCCTTTAAAATTAAAAACAAAGACGATATTATATTGATATGCGGTTCCCTTTACCTTATAGGGGAGTTCAAAAACTGTTATAAATCTATTACTTTGGGTTCATGAAAAAAATAATATTTACCGTCTTTGTTTTTGTAATTATCTGTTTTTTTAACGTTAAAGCGTCTTCGGCGTTTAAAGGCAAGGCCGTTCCTATTCATATCCAGTCGGATAAAGTAGTTTATAATAAGCATAATTATACTTATATTTTTATCGGAAATGTCGTAATAACGCGTAAAAAATTTGTCCTTAAGGCCGACAGGGTAGTTTATTTTTACAAAACCGATTATGCCGTCGCTACTGGAAACGTTATAGTAAATTCAAAAGGAACGATTACTAAAGCAAAAAAATTAAAAGTATATTTAAAAAGCAGGCTCGGAAAGATATATAATTCGCATATACATTATATAGATAAAAATATTTATGTTTACGGTAAAAAAATTTATCATAAAGGCAAAGGTTTCTATCAGGTGAAAGACGGCTACTTAACGTCGTGCAAGATGCATCCTCCTTCATGGAAGCTTTATTCGTCTTTTTCCGATATATACGAGGGTAGTTATGCTTATTCATATAATTCGCTCTTTTATATTCATAATATACCGCTCTTATATTTTCCTTTTATGGTTACCCCTATTAAAACCAAGAAATCTTCCGGGCTTTTAATACCTACGGCGGGATACAGTTCTCTTACGGGTTATCAGGCGGGAGAGGGTTATTATTTCGATTTGGGGAGATCGCAGGATTTAACCTACGAACTTAATTATTACAGTTATTTAGGCTATGGTAATTCGTTAAAATATAGATACAGTTTAAACCCATACTCGCACGGTTCTGTTTACGGTTTTTATATGCATGAGAATGACAATCAAAAAAGCCTTTCTATGTCGCCGAAGTTAACCCGTTATCTTTTGTTTTCGCATAATATGGATTTTTTCGGAAATCTGGCGGTTAAAACAAATTTAAATATTCCGTCGGACAATTCATTTTATGCAGATTTTTCGACTAACGTTTACCAGATGACGAAGAACAGGCTGTCTTCCAATTTTTCGGCGACTTACGATTTTAACGATTATTCTACAAGGATGAATTTTTTAAGGTTAGATAGCTTATTTGTTCCTAACTATGCTACTGTTGACGAGTATCCGTCTTTTTCTTTAGACGGACAGTCCGAACTCGGAGATTTTCTAAATAACCCGTTATATTTTAATTTACATTCGTCGTTCGATGTTTTTAGGAGCCCTGCATATTTGAACGACGAAAGATTAGATATATATCCCTCGGCGTATATGCCTTTAAATATTATAAAAGGAGTTCATATAATCCCGGGAATAGGGATAAGGGATACCGGTTATTTTAATATTACCGACGGATATACGGGTATTTCTTCCGGCGATAAGAACAGGCAGATTTATTATGCTTCTATAGACGGCAATACTACCTTGTTCAATAATTATGCCGTTTCTTCCAAAAACAACGCCGGTTATTTAGCTTTTTTAACGCCTTATTTGAACTATGACCTTGTAAGACCCGTTAATCAATCCGGCATTCCGTTAATAGACCAGACGGATTACATTCCGCAGGAAAGCGCCTTTAAATATGGTTTAAATTTTAATCTCGAAGGTTATAGAGCTCAAGGGATAAGTAATTTACTCAGATTAAGCCTTTATCAATATCATTCTATTTCGGGCAATTTTATAAATCCGGTAAATTATTTTAATTACGATAATGCAGATTCGGATATTATTGCCAGAATTAAAGTTCATCCTGTTTCTAATCTGTATTTTTTCGGGAACGGGAGCTACGACGATTATAATTATATATTTCACGATTATAATATAAACTCTCAAATTACGGATTTTAGAAAAGATTCTTTCGGCGTAGGCTATACCGAAATAAACGACGTTCAGGGGTATCTTACGGCTTTAAATATGTTTAATTCAACTAATGCAAATCTTTTTCCGCAGACTACGTCGTCTATCACAAACTTAAACACTCTGTCTTATGCAAGTTTATCGGCTAATTTAAATATAGTCGACGGTTTTAGCGTTAATACTACGGAAAACATAGATTTAACGGTGCATAAAGATATATCCAATTCCATAGGCGTTATGTATCAAACGGGTTGTATAGGTTTTATAGCAAATTATATAAATTTGCCGTATTTTCATCAGTGGGCTTTTTCTTTTGGTTTAATACTGAGAGGCGTAGGAACATACGGTTTCGGCAATATGATTTCGCCGAATGCTTCCGCATCCGGATTGCCTATGAGCGGTCCGGGATTTAGCAACAGTTTCTAAAAATTTACGGAATTATCTACATGAAAGGGAGAAATTTAATGAAAACATATCTTGTAACGGGCGGTTTTGGCTTTATAGGGTCTAATTTTATCCGCCATATTATGGATAACCGGAAAGACGTTGCGATAATAAACGTCGATAAAATAACTTATGCCGCAAATCCGGGAAACCTTGCAGGTTATTCCGAAAATTACAAATTTTACAAGGCGGATATCGCCGATAAAACAGGATTGTCAAAGATTTTTCTTGAAAACAAGGTAGATTACGTCGTTAATTTTGCCGCCGAATCTCATGTGGACAGGTCTATTCAGGAACCTTCTATTTTCATTAGAACTAATGTGGAGGGGACTTTAAACCTGCTGGAACTGTCCATGAAACATAATGTAGAAAAATTTCTTCAGATTTCCACGGACGAGGTTTACGGATCTCTCGGAGAATCGGGAAAATTCAGCGAAGAAACTCCCTTATCGCCGAGAAGCCCTTATTCCGCTTCAAAAGCTTCCGCAGATATGCTTGTTACGGCGTTTTTTCATACTTATAACATGCCGGTTTTAATATCGAGATGTTCAAATAATTACGGACCGTACCAGTTTCCCGAAAAATTAATTCCTTTAGTCGCGATAAATGCTTTAAACGACAAAGAAATACCGCTTTACGGAGACGGAAAAAACGTAAGAGACTGGATATATGTTTCCGATCACGTTAAGGGAATATGCTTAGTCTTAGAAAAAGGAAAATTCGGTGAAGTTTACAATATAGGAGGTAATGCCGAAGCCGAAAATATCGATATAATTAAATATATACTTAATAAACTTAAAAAGCCGCACTCTTTAATAAAATATGTTAAAGACAGACCCGGACACGACAGAAGATATGCTATGGATTTTTCTAAAATAAATAAAGAAACAGGTTTTATACCCGAATATAATCTCGAAAAAGGGCTTGACGATACTATAGACTGGTATATAAAAAACGAAAGCTGGTGGCGGGAAATATTATCGGGGGATTATAAGGAATATTATAAAAAAATGTATGAAAACAGATGAGGTGTCAGCGATGCTAAAAATTGCTCTTATCGGTTCGACGGGTATGCTTGGCATAGATGTAAATGCCGCTCTTAAAGGAATTAATTTTTTGATTAAAAATTATAACTCAAAAAATCTTGACATAGCAAACGCCGAAGCCGTTAATTTCGCTATGGAAAGTTTTAAGCCGGATTATATCATCAATTGCGCCGCTTATACAAACGTCGATGGGGCGGAAACCGAAAAAGAAAAAGCGGATGCCGTTAATAATACCGGCGTGCAAAATTTAGCCGATGCGGCTTTAAATACCGGTTCGAGAATAATTCATTTAAGCACCGATTATGTATTTGACGGTTCAAAAGGGACGCCTTATAATGAAGACGACGAAACTAATCCTATAAACGAATACGGTCTGTCAAAACTTAGAGGGGAAGAAGCTTTAAAAAATTCGGGGGCGAGTTATATAATATTACGCACGTCATGGCTTTACGGCAAAAACGGAAAAAATTTCGTCAATACGATTCTTAAATTAGCCGACAGCCAGAAAAAAATAGAAGTGACGGACGACCGGTTTGGAAATCCGACGTACACTAAAGACGTAGCTTATGCAATATCCGAAATAATTATAAAAGATAACTCAAAAAATGAAATTTATCATTTGACTAATTCAAGCGACGGTCATACTACATGGTATAAATTTGCTCTTGAAATAGTAAACGTTTTTAAAAGGACTAATTGCGAAATTTTACCGGTAAGTTCCGATAAATCGATTAGGCCGGCAAAAAGACCTGTTTACAGCGTATTAGACAATGCTAAAATTAAAGAAGATTACGGTATAGAGTTAAGACCTTGGAAAGATGCGTTAAAAAAATACTGCAACGATATAGGCTATTTTATTATTTGAAAAATTTTGATAAAGATATATAATCTATTAAATGGGAAAAACGTTTTTTGCTAAAATCAGAAGTAGATTTCTTGCCGGATTAACCGTCGTAATCCCCGGAGCCATAACTATTTTTATAATAGTTTGGCTTTTAAAGGAAATTAATCTAATTTTTAATCCGTTTTCTATTTTTCTTGAAAGATATATAAATATTTATATACCGGATGCCGGTTTAATACTTTTATTTATTTTAATTCTATTGTCAGGCTATCTGATTACTAACTGGGCAGGCAAGTCGATTATTAATTTATACGAAAATGCTATGCTGAAAATTCCGGTTGTAAATTTGCTCTATAAATCTACTAAACAGTGGGTAGATATATTTTCTCCCGGCAAAAGTTCTTTTAAAAAATTCGTTATGGTAAAATATAACGACGATAAGTTTGTTTACGGTTTTTTAACGTCTAATACCGGAATTAAAACCGCGGGCAAAAACGATTATGCAGTAGTTTATATACCTACCAATCATCTTTATATAGGTATGAATATTATTGCAAAAAAAGAAGACGTAATAGATACCGGACTAAAGGTCGAACAGGGTATCCAGATAGTTCTTTCCGCCGGAATAGCATTTCCGGAAAGGTTATAGACAAAACGTTTAAAAATGCATAACAGATTCTATATCGAGGAAAAAATAGATAGTTATTATCTCGGAAAAAAAATCGCTTTAGAGTCGATAGCCGGACATGTTAAAGCCTTTAGAAAGCAAACCGGCGCGGAAATTATGCTTTACGACGGAACCGGAGCTGTTTTTTCGGCTAAAATAATTGATATTTCTAAAAGGAACGTTAACGTAGAATTATTATCCGTCAAGAAATACCCCGAAAGTAATATTAAAATATATCTTTTTTTACCCATGGTTACTTCTCATATAATGGACCAGCTTATATCCAGAGTTTGCGAACTTGAAATCAGCGGCATTGTGCCTGTAGTTACGGAGAGGTCGATAGCCTTAAAAAGCGAAAAAGAAATAATTTCTAAAATGTCTAAATGGGATAAAATTTCTAAAGGGGCTATGATTATTGCCGGGAAAAACTTTTCTACGGTTATTAGAAAACCGGTTGATTTGCCGGCGGCTTTTAAATCGGTCGAAAATTTCGATGCAAAGCTGATAGCCGTTCCGCAAGCAAACTTATTCCTTAAAAAATATTTAGAAAGTTTTCATTTTAAAAAAGACGGTGTTTCTATTGGAATTTTTATAGGTCCCGAAGGCGATTTTTCTTACAGGGAAGTAGCATTGTCGAAAGAATACGGATTTATTCCCGTTAAATTGACCGCTCATATTATGAGCACGTTCGTCGCTTCTATTTATTCGGCTTCCAATTTAATTTGTTACGCTTTTTCGGATTAAGGCAAAAAATAACTATGCGGCTTAAATTTATAGAACTTTTCGGATTTAAAACATTTCCCGACAAAGTTAGAATACCTTTTAGCGGCGGTATAAACATTATAGTCGGCCCTAACGGCTGCGGCAAAACAAACATAGTGGATGCCTTAAGGTTCATTTTAGGCGAACAGAATTTAAAAGATTTAAGGCTTAAGAGTATGAATGACTTGATATTTCACGGGTCTAACATGCGGAACGGGTCTTCGGTGGCTTTATGCAGGGGTGTTTTCGAAAACGACGGAGGAGGCAGTTTTAAATACAAAGATTTTTCCGAAATAATGGTTGAAAGAAGGCATTTTAAAAACAGGGAGACCGAGTATAGAATCAACGGGATTTCGGTTCCTTACAAAGAGTATTTAGATTTTTTTAACGAAAGCGGTTTATCCCGCCACTATTCTATTATCGATGCATCCAGGATAAATGCTTTATTAAATTATAAACCTAACGAGTTAAGATTATTTTTTGAAGAAGCTTCCGGAATTACTAAATATAAAATTCAGAAAAAATCCGCATCCAAAAAATTAGAGGCGGCAGTCGGCAACCTTCTCAGAATCGGGGATTTGCTTAACGAAGTGGAAAAACAGCTGGCAGTTTTGGAAATGTCCGCTAAAAAATTAGAAGAATACAAAAAGATAGAAACCCAAAAAATACGTTTTGAATCAGCCTTATATACGAGAATAAGGAGCAAAATAGTTTCGGACACTGATAAATACCGTTTAGATCTTGAAAATTATTCAATACAGTTTACCGAAGCAAACGCAAAGAGCGATACGATGCTTAATGCTCTTACCGATGCAAAAACCGCTTTCGATAAAGTCGAGTCGGCTTATAAAACTGCGTCGGTTCAAAAAAACAGGTATTTAGTCGAACTTGCAAAACTAAATTCCGCTCTCGAATACACCGGTGTTAAAACGGAGAGTCTGAAATCAGAAATAGAAAAGAAAATAAAGGAAACGGAAGAGCAAAAAGAATCTAAAAATAGGAATTCCGAAAAGCTATCGAGTTTTAAGGAAAAACTTTCGTCAGACGAATCTAATTTTAAAAGTCTCGCAGAAAAATTAAATTTGATAAGCAAATCTGTTATAGAAAAAAAAGAATTAATGCTTAAAAATAAAAACCTCATCGAGAATATTAACGAAGAAATACTGGATATTATGGAAAAATTGCAGAACGGCAATAATAAATTGCTTTTTATAAATAAAAATATTAAAAACATAGAGCTTAAAATTAACGAAACAAAAAATACGATTGCCAAGATCTATGCCGAAACTTATGAAACAGCCTTAGATTTAAAGAAAAAAACAAAATTGCTTAACGATGCGTCGTCGGTTATGGAGGACGTGAAAATAAAATATTCTAAAAATGAGATTAAATTGGCCGAATTAGAGTTAAATTTTAAGGAACACGGCTTGAAAAAAGACGCTTTAGAAAAGGATCTCTTAAAAATCGGGATGGAGATATCAAGGTTGGCCGAATTTATCGATAACAGGGAGGGATTTTCCGAAGGAACGAGGGATTTTTTAAAAGCCGATAAAGATTATAAGGTATTTCCTTTAACCGATTTTATAGAAATTGAACCGGGATTTGAAAATGCCGCTACGGAAAGCATTGGAGATGTACTCGAGGCCGTAATATTGGGCAATATAAAAGATACCGAAAAAGCGATAGATTATATAAACGCCAGCAAGAAAGGAAAAATCAAAATTTTTATTCCAAACCAAAGAAAAAATAACGGTCATGTTAAATATGAAAATTCACAATGTAATATTTGCGCAGAGTTAGGTTTAATTCCTATTAAAGAAAAAATTAAATTAAATTTTAAGCAGATAGATCCGGAAGATATAAATATAAATTTTTATTATTGCGAAGATAAAAATAGGATACTTGAATATATCGAACAAAACGGTTTCTTCCCTGAAGTGAATATCGTGACGGAAGAAGGCATAATTTTCAATTCGGACGGTTTTATAACCGCCGGAAAAAATAAAAATATCGAAAGCATGAATTTGTTTATAAATAAAAATAAGTTATCGGAATACAAAGAGCTCGAAACAAAAAAACAGGAAGAATTTAAATCTGCAGAATCTTTGTTTGCGTCGATTCAATCTGAAATCAAAGAACTTAAGATGGAAAAAGAGAAAATAAACAATGAAATTAAAAAATCGGAAATAGCAAAACTTACCGCAGAAAACGATATTAAACATTTAGAGAATATACTGGGTAAGTCTAAAGAAAGACTCGATATATTAATAAAAGAGTCTGCTAATCTGGAAATAGAAAAAGATTCCGAATATAAAGAAAAAAGAGAACTGGAAGACGAGATTTTAATTTTAGAAAACGAATACGGATTAAAAATTAAAGAAAAGGGCGCGGAAGAGGAAAATCTTCGAGAAATCGAGGATGAATTCGAAAAGCTAAAAGAAGACGAAACGGCTTTGAAGATAGAGATTAATTCTGCCGGACAGAATATTAATTTTTTAAAGAAGCAGATAAAAGATTTAGAATATAGCATATTAAACTACGATAATAGAATTAAATCTTTACATGAACAAAAAGAAAAATACGAATCGGAAATTAACAATACAGCAGCCGATTTAAAATTAAAACAAAAAAATATCGAAGTTTTGAATGAATCCGTCAAAGAGATAGATGCGGTTATTAAAGACGGAGAAACTGATCTTGAATCATTAAAAAAAAAGATAGCGGACGGAGAAAGAGAAATAGAAAATACAAAAGCGCAGATATTAAATATAGATAAGAAAAAAGACGCTATACAGACCTATATAAATATTAATGCGGAAAAACTTGCGGAACTCGACTTTAACAGATCTATTAACGGTATCCCGGCCGAATTTTCGGAAGAAGACAGAGTTTTTATAGATAGCGTTAATAATTTAAACGATACCGGTATCAAAAAAACTATCGAAGAACTTTCCTTAAAAATAAAGGAACTTGGCGATATAAATATGAATGCGGCAAAAGAATACGAATCCGCCCTCGAACGCCTTGATTTTCTCGGAAGACAGAAAAAAGACCTCGAAAATTCTATAGAAGCGTTAAACGGTATTATAAAAAAATTGGATGCCGTGTCTAAAGAAAAATTTAAGTCGAATATGGCTGAAATAAGACAAAAATTTAAAGAACTTTTTGTATTTTTATTTGGCGGGGGTAACGCAGATATATCGTTGAACGCTGTTTCGCGCAACACACCTGAATTTGACGAAAGCGAAAATAATGGCGATGCCGCCGAATTGCAGGGGATGGAAATAAACGTTCGGATACCGGGAAAAAAGTTTACCGGAATAAATATTTTATCGCAGGGTGAAAAAGTTCTGGTTGCCGTAAGCCTTTTGTTTTCTATTTTTCTAGTAAAAAAAACACCTTTCTGCGTTATAGACGAGGTTGACGCTCCGTTAGATTATGCCAATAACGCAAGGTATAACAAATTGATAAGGGAAATATCGAATTATTCCCAGATAATTTTAATAACGCATAACAAAAAAACTATGGAAATAGGAAAAAATATTTTTGGAGTAACTTCTAAACACCCCGGTATTTCGGGAATAGTATCGGTTTCTATGTCTTAAAGACAGGGGGCGGATTTTAAATCTGTCCCCCGACAAAATACAGAAGGAGATATATTTTTGATGAAAATATTCGACAAGTTTAAAAATTTAGGAGAAAGTCTTAAAAAAACAAAACAGGAGTTATCCGGCAAAATAAGTTCGATTTTTAGCGGCGGAAAAATAGACGGGACGGATTTAGATAAGATCGAAGAAGTTCTGGTTCTGTCGGATATTTCATATAAAACTGCCGGCGAGATAATAGAAGGCGTTAAAAAAAGAGTTTTAAAAAATAAGGATTTGACCGAAGATGTTATAAAGCAGGCGTTAAAAGAAGAAATCGCCTCTAAAATATCGGTTGAATTTCCCGAAATTAAAGAAAGCGGCGAAAAAAATATTTTTATCATAGCCGGCGTTAACGGAGTAGGAAAAACCACTACCGTAGGAAAACTTGGTAAATATTATACGGATAGGGGAAAAAAAGTTATTATAGCGGCATGCGATACGTTCAGGGCGGCGGGGAAAGAACAGATTGAAATATGGGGACGGAGAACCGGCATCGAGGTCGTGTCGGGCAAAGAAAATCAGGACCCTGCATCGGTAGCGCATGACGCGGTTCAGAAGTTTAAGGAAAAAGATTACAATCTTTTGCTTATAGATACGGCAGGAAGATTGCATAACAAAAAACATCTTATGGAAGAATTGGCTAAAATAAAAAGAGTTATATCCAAATCGTCAGGCAAAGGGCCTGACGAGACTTTGATAGTTATAGACGCGGGTTTAGGTCAGAACTCTTTAGTTCAGGTCGAACAGTTTAAAGAGATAGTGGACATTACCGGAGTTATAATTACAAAATTAGACGGTTCTGCAAAAGGCGGAATAATAATAGATATAATACACAAGCTTAACCTCCCCGTCAGATTTATCGGAACCGGGGAAACCCCCGATAAAATATCGGAATTTTCCCCGGAGATATTTACCGACAACCTGTTTTAAACAGTTTATTTAATTTCTATCTTTTTAGGCGATAAAGCTTTGCTTTTTTTAAGGGTAACTTCCAGAACGCCGTTTTTAAGTTCGGCATTTGCATTGTCTTTATCTACCGCGGAAGGCAGGTCTATAATCCTGTAAAAAGAACCGTATTGAATTTCCTGACGGTAAAAATTTTCCTTCTTTTCCTCTTTTTCCTGCTTATGTTCGCCTTTTATAGTAAGCTGGTCCCCGTTGGCTTCTATTATGATATTTTCTTTAGGTATTCCGGGAACCTGCGCTTTTACCACGATGTTTTCATCTTGTTCTACTACATCTACCGCAGGTTCGATATAGCCTGCCGTGTTTCTTGCCACCGGATTAAAAAAATCGAAAAAATTTTTTTCGATTTCGCTCCTTATAGGATAAAAAGGGTCGAATTTAGCAACCTTTTTCATAATCTCACCTCCTTACTTTCTATATATAAAAATAATATCTATTTAAAATATACCATAAAAAATTTATTTTTCAATATAAGCAAAACCGCCGCTTTACAAAATTTATAAAAAATTATAAAATCATACGATTATGGATTATAAAAAAGCGGGCGTAGATATAGAAGCCGGGAAAAAAGCCGTTTCCGATATCGCTTCCATGGTAAAAAGCACTTATACTAAAGGCGCGATAGATAATTTCGGTTTGTTCGGCTCCCTGTTTTCTATAGGAGAACTTAATTATAAAAATCCCGTTCTGGTTTCCGGAACCGACGGCGTTGGCACTAAACTTAAGATAGCTTTTGCCGCAAACAAACACGATACCGTAGGCATAGACTTAGTTGCTATGAGCGTAAACGATATTGCCTGTCTTGGAGCCAGACCTCTTTTTTTCTTAGATTATATATCGACGTCGAATTTAGACCCCGATATTATTAAAGAAATAGTTTCGGGTATAGCCGCAGGGTGCAAAGAAGCAAAGTGTTCTCTTCTTGGCGGGGAAATGGCGGAAATGCCTTCTTTTTACCGGTCGGGGGAATACGATTTAGCCGGTTTTGCGGTAGGAATAGTAGAAAAAGAAGAAATTATCGACGGGAAGGAAATTAAGGAAGGGGATAATATAATAGGCATAGCTTCGAGCGGACTCCATTCCAACGGCTATTCGCTTGCCAGAAAGGTTGTTTTCGAGATGATGGGTTTAAATGTAAACGAACCTTTGCTTAAAGACGGAAAAACCGTAAAAGAAGCCCTTTTAGAGCCTACTATTATTTACTCGGAACTTATCCTGTCGCTAAAAGGAAAATTTAAAATTAAAGGAGTAGCCCATATAACAGGCGGAGGGATACCGGAAAATTTAGCAAGGATACTTCCCGCACATGTTTCTGCCGAAATCGATAAAAATTCTTGGGAAACGCCGGAACTTTTCAATATATTAAAAGAAAAAGGCGGCATAGACGAGGCCGAGTTTTACAGAGTCTTCAACGCAGGTATGGGCATGGTCTTAGTCGTTGAATCTAATGAGTCGGACGATATTGTCCAATTTATAAATAATTCGGTATATTTAAATTTAAAAAATTTTAATTCGTATAATATAGGCGTAATATCTAGCAATAAAAGTTCCATTGGGCAACCCTCCGTTAACATTATTTAATTTTTCGATATAGCAAAATGCAAAAAAAATGTATCATTTTAGCTTCCGGCAACGGCTCTAACGCTTTAAATTTAATCCATGAATTTCATACGCAAGGTAAAGCCGCTTTCGACAAAATAAATATATCTGCAGTCGTTGCAAACGTCGAAAATGCGCCGGTTATAGACAAGGTGAGACTGGCTGCGCCGGATATTCCGGTTTTCTTTCTTCCTTATGCCTCGGTTTCGGAAAGAGAATGTTTTGAAAACGAACTCGAAAACATTATTCGAAAATATAGTATAAATTATATAATTCTGGCAGGTTTTATGAAAATACTCTCTAAAGAATTTGTTTCTAAATTTCCCTATAAAATAATAAACATTCATCCTTCCCTGCTTCCCGCGTTTAAAGGCAGAGATGCAATAAAAAAAGCGTTTGAATACGGAGTAAAGTATACCGGGGTTACAGTGCATTACGTTACTCCCGAAATAGATGCCGGTCCGATTATTTATCAGGAAGTCGTCAAGATAGAGGAATATGATACGGCTGAATCTTTAGAAACTAAAATTCATAAGACGGAACATAAAATTTATCCCGTTGCATTGGAAAAAATACTTGGAGCAAATTGAAACAATTCAATATAAACCGCGAAAATATATTTAATAAATTAAGATTTATTTCTTACGTCGGTATTTTCGTAAACATTGTTTTAACCGTCACAAAATTTTACGTCGGCATTACCGGACACTCCGAGGCGTTAGTCGCGGACGGTTTTAATTCGCTATCCGATATATTTGCAGGTTTAGTGGTTTACGTATCTTTCAAAATATCGAACAAGCCGCAGGACAAAGAGCATCCGTACGGACATGCAAAAGCAGAAATGATAGCGACTTTTATTGTAGCATTAATATTAATACTTTTTGGATTTTCTATTATAGGGGTTTCTGCTTTTAAAATATATTTTCATTATTACGAAAAACCGGCTTTAGATACTTTAATAGTAGCGCTTGCGACTATAGTAGTCAAAGAAATCCTTTATAAATGGACGCTCAGATGGGGCAAACTCTTAAAATCGACTGGACTGGTTGCTACCGCATATGACCACAGAAGCGACGTCGTCGTGTCTTTAGCCGTAGTAATAGGTATTTTTTTTGCAATAAAAGGATATTACTATATGGATCCTATAGCGGGAATAATCGTCAGTTTTTTTATATTCCGGCTGGCAATAAAACTTATTAAGGAGTCGATAGGCAATCTTATGGACGAAAGCCCCCCCGGGTTTGTCGTCGATAAAATAAAAAATATAATTACTTCCGTTAAAGGGGTCGAAAAAATTACCGATATAAAGGTAAGAAAATCCGGTCCATATTTTTATATAGACGTCGAAATAGAAATCAATCAAAATATGACGGTTAAAATGTCTCACGATATTGCGGAAAGCGTAAAAGGCAGTCTTATGTCGTCGAATATTTATATAAACGACGTTATGGTGCATATAAATCCTTTTGAAAATTGACGCGGCAGATGATAAAAGTCACATTAATACGTTTTGAATAATATTATAATGAATTAATGGATATATACGTTCAGATAAAGAACAAAAAAGGCGAAGTATTTAAAGTCGTTAATCTCGGAAGAGAAGAATATTTATCGTTTTTTAAAGAACGTCTGGTAAAATCAAACGAAACCGGAGGCGGCGATTTTCCCGTTTTTTTCGGCGAGTTTAAAGCCGGCAGTTATCTCGACGTAAAAAAAATTAAAAAATTAAAGGAAGAAGTGAAAGCCATAGCGGCGATTGTCGGAAAAGATATGGAAAATTATAAAGAAATTATACAAAAAAGGACGCAGTTGGAAAACGAAATTATAAATCGGTCTTCCTTGAAAAATTTAATGGCGATAGGCATGCAAAGGCTGGAAGAATTGCTGGAACAGGAAGGCGAAAAACAGGATGCCGGAACTAAACCGGAAACTGAAATTGAAAAAGACGAACTTAAAGCCGGATTAGACTCTATGCGCAAAGAAATAGGCAAACTTTCGAAAAGCGAACTTTTATTGGAAGCGGAGAGGAAAAAATTTCAAACGGTATTCGATATCGAATCGTTATTCGATATTTTATCGGAAAGCACGAAATCTTCCTCCGGCATATACGTTAAGAATTAAATATAGCTTATTGCCCCTTGGCTTGACTTTCACGTAAATATGTGATATACATAATTATGTGAATATGTTAAAATATGAATTAAATTCTAAATAAATGGATATTATTATATGGAAAGACAAAATATTACCCTGTCGCTGCCTAAATCTTTATTGAAAAAAGCTAAGACCATAGCTGTTATGGAAGGCAGATCGCTCAGCGATCTTTTAAAAATTACTCTTGAAGAAAAAATAAAGCAGGATACGGGTTATCTATCGGCAAAAAACAGGCAGATTTCTCTTATGGAAAAAGGTTTTAACCTTGGAACTGAAGGACGATTTTCTATAAATAGGGAAGAACTCCATGAAAGACGATAGAATATTTATAGATACAAATGTTTTAGTATATGCTTTCGATATATCCGCCGGAATAAAGCATAAAAAAGCTAAAGAGATAGTAGAAAATTGCTGGCGTTTAGAAAACGGCGTTATCAGTTCTCAGGTGCTCGAAGAATTTTTCGTTTGCTTGACCAAAAAAATCCCTGCCCCCGTAGATTCAATTATAGTCAAGCAAATAATAAGAGACTTCTTGAAATGGAGAACCGTGGCTATCGATGGAGATATAATACTTGAAGCTATAAATATACATATCAAGCATAAATTTTCATTCTGGGATTCATTGATTGTAGCGTCGGCTGTTTCCGGCAGAGCAAATATAATATTTTCCGAAGACCTTTCCGATAGCCAAATTATTGAAGGAATTGTTATTAAAAATCCGTTTTCAGAACTTATCGCCGAAGAACATATCTGATTACGCCCCCCATAGAACCGATAGGGTAAGTTTAACAACCGTAAACAGTTTATTGCCCATTGCATTATTTACCAAAATAACCGATAAAAAATCCAAAAAAATTTCCAAAAATAAAAATAAAATAAAAATAGTTTGCATACATTTTTTATTTTATGATATAAATATTTAATTATGTTCAAAAAAATAAAAAAAACAAATAAATCCCTTAAAATTAAAATAATTTCAAGGATAGTTATACTTTTTGTCATCCTGTTCATTATTATAGATATAATTTTTGCCTTGAGTTTCAGGCAGGAATCTATAAACGAAGCGAAAATCCGTTCAAAAACCATAGCCAAGGTTGTGAGAGACAGCCTGACGTCTTTGATGGTTATGGGCGTTATACAAAACAGGAAGATATTTGTTCAAAGGCTTAAAAAAGCTTCTAAGCAGGTAGATATCCAGAATATATCCATTATAAGGGGCAATCCCGTAGATAAGCAGTTCGGTCCTGGGTTTAAAAGCGAAATACCGACTACCGCAGACGAAAAATACGTGCTTGCAACCGGAAAAAAAATAGAAAAATTAGACGAAACGTTTAATTCCGTAAAATACCGCGTAATAATTCCGTATAAAGCTACCAGTACAGGAGTAGTCGATTGCCTTATGTGCCATCAAGTTAAATCCGGCACCGTTTTAGGAGCTATAAGCCTGACTATGAATCTGTCTTCCGTAAGGGCGGCGGCGTTCAGGACTGTCGTGCAGACTTCCATAATCTTCTTTGTATTCCTAATTATACTAGTGCTTTTATTTTTCAGATTTTTAAGTCCGTATATTTCTTTATTTCAGAAAATCGAAACCGGTCTGGAAAACCTTAAGGAAGGAGGGATGGATGGAGCGTTGATAGACGAAAAGGGTCTTCCCGGGGATGAAGCCGGCAAGGTTGCAAAAACACTTAACGAAACGTCTAAGAGCCTTAAAGAGATATTATCCGACATAAATTCTAAAGTTTCGACTCTTATAGGATATACCGTCCTTAAGACCGATAATTATCTTAAAGATACCATAAAAATTATAAGCGAGCTGGTCAGGATTTATAATTTTAAAAGAGTAATAGAAAAGGACAGGACTAAAAAAGATATAATAAGAAGAATAGAGTCCATTATCAGGGACTATATGTGTTTTGAAAATTATGCGATATACGAGGTAGGCGATAACAATAAAATGAGTCTTATTACCGTCGGTTCTAAGATTGACTTAGGCAAAGACGATATGTGGTGCGACAGGTCGTCTTTGGAAGACGCCGATTCCTGCAGGGCAAAAAGAACCGGCGGAGACGTGGATTCTTTAAATTTCCCCTGCATCTGTCCTAATTTTAAGTTTAAAACATCCGGAGAAAATGAAGGCGGAACGGGCAAAACCTGCGACGAAAAGTATAATTACTACTGTATTCCGATATATATCGGAGGCAAAGTAGGAATGGTTTTACAGCTTATATTCGACAACGACGTGGCGGATTTCGTCCACTGGATGATACCGTATATTAAAGGCTATCTTGCGGAAGCATCCCCGGTTATCGAATCGAGAAAATTAATGGAGCTCTTAAAAGAGCAGTCGATAGTGGACCAGCTTACCGGTTTATACAACAGGAGGTATTTAGACGACTCTTCCGAAAATATCGTTGCCGGTATAAAACGCCGCGGCACCAATTTGGGAATTTTAATGTTAGACGTTGACCACTTTAAGGAGGTAAACGATAAATACGGTCACGACAACGGCGACGTAGTCCTCAAGAATGTTTCAAAGCAGATAAGAAAAAGCATAAGAAGTTCGGATATTGCCGTTAGATTCGGCGGCGAGGAATTCCTTGCCCTATTAATCGACATAAAAGAAGGGGAAGGCGTTGCTATCGCCGAAAAAATCAGGAAAGCCGTCGAATCGTCGCCGTTAGAGATACCGGGCGGAGTAGTTCTTAAAAAGACCATAAGCATAGGGGTCTGCGAATATCCGGCGGATTCGGACAAGTTCTGGCAGGCGGTTAAATATTCCGACGTTGCCCTTTACGAAGCAAAAGAGAACGGCAGGAATAAAGTCGTGAGGTTTACTAAAGAGATGTGGAAGGAAGAAGAATATTAATTTGTTTTTTTTAAATCTATTTTGTATTCGTTTATTTTTTTTCGCAGAGTATTCCTGTTTATCCCTAAAAGTTTGGAAACTTTCAGCTGGTTAAAATTATATAAATTTAGGATTTCTTCTATAATTATTTTTTCGGTCAGGCCCATTATGGATTTATAAACATCGTTAATTTCGGTATCTTTGACTTTTTCGGCGTAGTTTTTTATTTTGAGCCTTATAATATCTTCAAAATGACCGGTTTCCATTTTTTTATCTTTTTCGTTTTTATCGATGTTTAGATTGTTTTCGCCGTTGTTCAGTATTTCTATGAAGTCCTCGTAATTTAATATAGACGAAGGCGACATAACCATGCATCTCCTTATAGCGTTTTCAAGCTCTCTTATGTTTCCCGGAAAATTATACGATTGAAGAAACGCGAGCGCATCGCCGCTCAACCGTTTTTCTGGGATATTAAGTTCTTTAGAAAACTTTTTCATGAAAAAGTCGGCTAAAATGGGTATATCCGATTTTCGCTCTCTTAAAGGCGGCAGCGTAATTTCTATAACATTAAGGCGGTAGTATAAATCTTCCCTGAATTTTGCGTTCTTAATCATCGACTTAAGATTCTTGTTCGTAGCGGCAATAATCCTGACGTCGATTTTGACCGGCTTATTGGAGCCTACCGGTTCAACCTCTTTTTCCTGAATTACGCGCAGGAGTTTCGCCTGAAGATTTAAAGGCATATCTCCGATTTCGTCTAAAAAGATAGTTCCTCCATTCGCGCTTATAAATTTTCCTTCTTTTTTTTCGTTTGCCCCGGTATATGAACCCTTTTCGTGTCCGAAAAGTTCGGATTCAAGGAGTTCCGACGGAACCGACGGAGTATTTACGACGATAAACGGTTTATCGCTTCTTACGCTGTTTAAATGTATAGCTCTTGCGACAAGTTCTTTGCCCGTGCCGGATTCCCCCAAGATTAACACCGTGATGTTGTTATGGGATAATTTACCGATAGTTTTGAAGACTTCCTGCATAGTTTTAGATTTGCCCACCAGCAGGGTGTCAAGGAAGTCTTCCGATTTTTCTAATTTTTTATCCGCCGGATTCTCGTTCTTTTTTATTTTTTCTATTATGCCCAGAATTTCTTCCAATTCAAAAGGCTTTGTTATATAATCATACGCACCCTGTTTCATAGCGTCTATCGCGTTTACCATAGTATTCTGAGCGGTCATAATTATAACGTTAGGTTTGTTATTTAATTTCCTTGTGTAAGCCAATACTTCCATTCCGTTAATTTTTGGAATCCTTATATCCAAAAATATCGCAAAATATTCATTCCTGTTGATATACGACAGCGCTTCTTCCCCGTCGGAAGCCGAATCTATAATAAATTCGTCTTCCAGCAGTTTTTTTAAGACGTAAACTAAACTTTCCTCGTCGTCGACGATTAAGATTTTATGTTTTTTCATGTTATATATATTTTATTATATCAGGTAAGTATCAAGCAGATCTTCCGCAACTATTTCGGAAACATTTTCGGGAACGGATACGATAGAATTCATATAGCCGAGAGAGCTGATCATCGCCGGTCCCGATTTTTTATAGATTTCCGAATATACGGCGCCGTCTTTATAAAAAGTGCGCGCAGGGATAAACTCTCTTCTTTTGTTGTTTTTAATATATTCGAATGAAGATTTTGATTTAATTATACGCATACGGCTGTTTATTTTAATATGCTTGTTTATAAACGGCTTTACGAATGCGGCTAAACATATGTAAAATGCAACGGGATTTCCGGGAAGCATAAAAACGGGTATTTTTTTATTAATCAACCCGAATGAGAAAGGTTTGGCGGGTTTTATGGCTACCTGTCTGAATTTAATTTTAAACCCGACGGATTCAAGGGCTTTTTCGGTAAAATCTTTGTCGCCGAAAGAAGCGCCGGCGGAAGTTATAATTATTTTACTTGTTTTTACCGCTTCGGATAAAGCATTTTCTATTTCTTTCAAATTGTCTTTGCATACTGCATTGTTTGCGATGCGGCAGTCGTTTTCCGATAAAAAATTTTCCGCCAGTATTCCGTTGGAATTATAGATTTTACCGTATTTAGGTTTCCGTTTAAAATCAATTATTTCGTTGCCTGTAGATATTATGGATACCGGTATTTTTTCATAAACTTTGATTTTTTTTATGTTGCATGATGCAAGCATTGATATGTTTTCAGGGGTCAATCTTGTATTTTTGTTTAAGACGATATCTCCGTTTTTTATATCCTCTCCTTTTTTTCTGACATTTTTGTCAGGTTTTATAGGGTGTTTTATAATCAGACGGTTACCTTCGACTTTCGCATCTTCGACAGGAATTACGAAATCGAATGTTTCCGGTAAATAACCGCCTGTCATTATACGGATAGCGGCATCTTTTTTTACCGGAGTTTTTGAATCATCCCCTGCATATATTATGTTTTTATCTATTTTTAATTTTAATACCGCTTCTTTATTTATTTTTTGGATTAAATTTGAATTTAAGGCGTATCCATCCATCGCAGAGTTATTTTCCGCAGGATAATCGGCTAAAGATACAACGTCGTTATATGTAATTCTATTTAACGAATTTAACAGGGAAACTATTTCGGACTTTAAATGTAAATCGGTTTCGTTTATTATATTAAAAGCTTCATCGAAAGAAATCATTTTTATCTGGCTATTTTAAGGATTTCGCCAGGGTAAATAGCGTTTGGATTTTTTATATTATTGTCTGCCATTATATTTTTTATATTGTCGTGAAATTTTGACGAAATATTATACAGCGAGTCTCCGAATTTTACCCTGTAATATAAAAAACCGAGAGCCGTTTTTTTAGGACCGCCGCCGTTAATATACGAATCTCTAATATCTGCTCCTCCTCCCTTTAAAAATATTTTTTCTCCGGAATGTATATCGTTTCCGTTTATATGGTTTATATTTCTGATAATGCTTAACGGTACGTTAAAATTTTTAGAGATGCTCCATAAAGTCATGCCGGGTTTAACGATAATATATCTTAATCCTGCATTGCCGTAACCGATATTATTTGTGTCGGTTCCAATATATGATTTTCCCGGTATGGTTATCTTTTCGCCTACTTTAAGTACGGAATAGTTATCGAGCCCGTTATATCTTTCTATCGTTCCCAGAGACACTCCGTATTTAGCGGCTATCCCCATAAGCGTATCGCCGGGTTCTACGGTATAAGCGACGTTAGAATTAGGAGTATTTGCGGCATAATTTGTATTTCTTGCATTTATTCCCGGTATGGTTATCTTTTCGCCTACTTTAAGTACGGAATAGTTATCGAGCCCGTTATATCTTTCTATCGTTCCC
>DAHVOJ010000010.1:44696-47796 GCA_027318865.1 bacterium
AGAGACACTCCGTATTTAGCGGCTATCCCCATAAGCGTATCGCCGGGTTCTACGGTATAAGCGACGTTATTTTTAGGTCTGGAATAAGTCGTGTATTCGATAACGGGTTTTTTTACGATATATTGCTTAATTTTTTTAAAGTTTTTTAAAAATTTACCGTAATCGCTTGCAGGTATGTTTAACATAAATCCAGGGTCGTTTGGAGGCGTAGCGTTTCTTAAAAGTTCGGGGTTCATCTTTTGTAATTTATATTCCGGAATACCTATGCATTTTGCTAAGTCATATAAGTTTACAGGGAAGGGAACGTTAACCTGTTTAAATTCCAACGGCTTTTGATATTTTATATCGTGAAATCCGAAATTTGCCGGATCTTTTGCAATAATTGCCGCCGCGATAATTTTTGGAACGTATCTTCTTGTCTGTCCCGGCAAAAGATACGGTCTATTTTGGGATATAGTCCAGAAATTGCCGCCGGGGTCAACGGATAAAGCTCTTTCTATCGTCAATTCACCAGAGTTATAGGCGGCGGCGGCGAGATACCACGAACCGAATTTATTAAATAAATCTTTTAAATATTCGCCTGCGGCATATGTAGATTCGACTGGATTTCTTCTTTCATCCACCCACCAGTTGACAGTCAAACCGAATATCCTTCCCGTAGAAGGTATAAACTGCCACATTCCGCTGGCTCCCGCATAAGAATATGCGGTAGGAGAAAAACCGCTTTCAACCATTGCTAGATATGCGAGATCGTTAGGCAAGCCTATTTTTTTAAAAATCTTTTTAATCATAGGAATATATCTTTTCGATTTTGAAAGCGCATATTTAAAAAACCTTCTTCCGGAAGTCTGATAATAATGAATATAGTGTATAATTTCTTTGTTTATAATCATGGGAAATATACGGGATAGATTTTTTTGATAATTGCCGGAATCGCCTTTTTTTACTAATAAACCGGATGAAGCAAGGTTTGAATAGTTTGAAGCTATTTTTTCCGATGAAGTTTTGACCGGTTTTATTTTGGCTAATGTTACAGAATTTATATTATTAATTTTATGTTTTTTATATTTTGTTTTTCTGTTAAAGGTTTTATTGGCAGGAATCGCCGGTTTCGGCGACGAGACGATTACTACCCGTGCGGAACCGTCGTTGTAGCCGCCCTTTTTTTTACTGAATGTGGTTTTAAAGCGTATATTTAAGAAATTAGAGTTATTGCCGCTGTTGACGGGGTCTGAAGCGTAAGAGCCTGAAATTAAAAGAAAAAACGTTAAAAATAAAAAAAGAATAAATGATATAAAAAAGCCGTTTATTTTTAATTTACCGATATTGCCCATTTTATGTTTATCCGTTTTTTAAATGTTAATTATAATAGAATATATCTAAACTTGTATGATTATAATGCCTATTTATTTAAAAGTCAAATTTTGTCAAATTTTGTCAAATTTTCTATAAATTCTTGACATTTTTTATTAAATTTGTTTAAGTATTAAATGGCTAATATAAGTTTATTTATATATTTTATATTATTAATTTAATTTTTATCGAGGAGTTTTAAAATGCAGAAAAAGTATTTATTGGCGCCTGGTCCGACGCCTGTGCCGGAACGTGCTCTGGCGGATATGTCGCTTCCAATAGTTCATCACCGCGCTCCGGAATATTCGGTTATACTTCAGGAAGTCAGGGATAATCTAAAATACCTTTTTCAGACCAAGCAGGAAGTGTTAATATTTACTTCAAGCGGAACCGGCGCCATGGAAGGCTGCGTTTCCAATCTTCTTTCGGCAGGCGACCATGCTCTTGCCGTCAGAGGGGGGAAATTCGGAGAAAGATGGTTCGATATTTGCAAAGCGTATTCGGTTAACGTAAAAGCGCTCGACGTAGAATGGGGGCATACCGTTTCTCCAAAGTCTATAGAAGATGCGTTAAACGAAGACCCGGAAATAAAAGCGGTTTACATACAGGCGTCCGAAACGTCCACGGGCGTTTATCATCCCGTGAAAGAAATTGCCGATATAATTAAAAAAAGACCGAATACTATACTTGTAGTAGATGCCATTACGGCTCTCGGCGTAACAAACGTCCCTCAGGACGAATGGGGCATAGACGTGGTGGTAACCGGTTCGCAAAAGGCGCTTATGCTTCCTCCCGGACTTGCGTTTGCTTCTCTGAGCGAAAAGGCGTGGGGTTTCGTAGAGAAATCTACGCTTCCGAAATATTATTTTAATTTTAAAAAAGAAAAAAAATCTCTCGAAAAAAATCAGAATGCCTATACTCCTAATGTTCAGCTTATAGTCGGCTTAAGAGAAGTCTTAAGGGAAATTAAGGAAGAAGGGCTGGAAAAAGTTTTTAAAAGGCATGCAAATCTTGCTAATGCCGTGAGAATCGCAGTGCAGGCAATGGGATTAAAACTTTATACTGCGGATGAACCGTCAAATGCTCTTACGGCGGTTTGGGCGCCGGAAGGCATAGATGCAGGTAAAATAACAAAACTTATAAGAGAAAAATACGGAATTACGATAGCAGGCGGTCAGGATGCCGCTAAAGGCAAGATATTCAGGATAGCCCATCTCGGCTATGCGGGATGTTTCGACGTCATAACCGCTATTTCTGCATTAGAGGCGGTATTGAAAGAACTCGGCTATAAATTTGAAACGGGCAGCGGACTCAAAGCCGCCCAGAAAGCTCTTTTCGGCGAATAGGATTTGCAAGTAACTATTTACTATTAATTCATTATATATAATACGGGAGATAAGAGATGTTTAAGGTTATCGTCAGCGATAAACTTTCCAAAGAAGGTATAGATATATTAACTAATACGGGCAAGATTCAGGTAGATGTTAAAACCGGGCTGAAACCTGAAGAACTGAAGCAGATAATTCACGAATACGACGGCATCGTTATCAGAAGCGCCACCAAGCTTACTCAGGATATTATAGAAGCGGCAAAAAATCTTAAGGTCATAGGAAGGGCGGGCAGCGGCTTGGACAACGTCGATAAAGCGGCTGCAACCGCCGCCGGCATAGTAGTTATGAATACGCCCGGAGGGAATACCGTAACTACGGCGGAACTGACCTTTGCGATGCTTCTTGCCATGTCGAGG
>DAHVOJ010000110.1 GCA_027318865.1 bacterium
GCTTGAGCAGAGACAGAAAGGTTCATATACCACAAATGGAACTTCTACGAGCGAGGGGCTGGGAAATTCTACTACGACATATAACGCCGGAGTTAAAAACTGGGCAATATATAGGGACAGGGTGGTCTCGCAGGCAAAAGCCATAAATTTACAATTCAGCACCGCCGAACCGTTATTAAAAAAACAGATAGCGCATTCGATTGCAAACTTAATGCCGTAATATCAACCATACATATATTTTTCTATAAAAATGTGGCATGGCGGGTGCTTATAAAAACAACGTTTTTATGCCCGCCATGCGTAGGCGGGTGCTTATAAAAACAACGTTTTTATGCCCGCCGAAGCGTTTGTTGAAAAGCGTTAATTAAATAGAGGGGAATAAATATAGGTGAATATTTATCCCCCTCTATTTTTTATATTTAAGGCAACGGCAATCCGCCGCCTAAAATTGCTCCTACCCCCCCTACTTGAATTTCCTCCTGCATATAACGAGAAACCATCTGCATATTGCCTAATTTTTGGTAAGACAACATTATGCCGTGGATAGCCGGCATATAT
>DAHVOJ010000111.1 GCA_027318865.1 bacterium
GTCGTCAACCCTGAAAATTATATAGAGTTTTTAACTCAAAAAGAAATAACCTGAGCAAGGAAAAATAGTTGATAATATTTTCGTATGATGCGATAATAGATTTATTTATAATATAAAATGACTCTATTTTGAATCATAAATGGAGGTAATATCGATGAAGCAACTTACTATAAGAGGAATACCTGACGAGCTTGAAAATATTATTAGAAAAGAAGCGGCAGAAAAGGGTGTTAGCCTTAACAAGGCGCTTGTTTCGCTGGCGGTAAAATCTATAGGCATTAATAAAAATAAAAGCAAAAAAGAAAAGCTCTATCACGACTTAGACTGTTTTTCCGGTTTATGGTCGGAAAGCGAAGCCGAAGCGTTTAAAAAAAATCTCTCGGATATAAGAAAGATTGATAAAGAGTTATGGACAACAGAAAAATAATGCTTGATACTTCCGCTTACTCTTCTTTCTTGAGAGGACACGATAAGATAAAATTCGCAATACAAATTTCGGATGAGATATTTATAAATCCGATTGTGATAGGTGAATTATTATCCGGA
>DAHVOJ010000112.1 GCA_027318865.1 bacterium
TTCGTTTTTCATAATGCCTAAACTTTCTTCTATGGGATATGCAGACTTATAAACCCTTTTATTGGTCAAAGCATCAAAAATATCGCCGATTATGCATATCCTGCCTGAAATAGGTATACTTTCGCCTTTAAGCCCACGGGGGTATCCCGAACCGTCGTATCTTTCGTGATGAGACAGCGCTATTTCGGCGCCGAGTTTCATTATTTCAGAATCGGAATTGCTGAGTATATCAAACCCTTTCATAGTGTGGGTTTTCATAATTTCAAATTCGTCATCCGTCAATTTTGCGGGTTTCAGCAAAACGTAATCTGGAATGGATATTTTGCCTATGTCGTGCATAGGAGAGGCTTCCAGAATATTCATCTGAAAATCATGGTTATATCCCAAATATTTAGCGGTAGTCATACAGTACAGGGACATTCGTTCGATGTGCGCTCCAGTGTTTTCGTCCCTGAATTCGGCTATTTTAGATAATCTTTTTATAAAATCGCCGCTTAATCTTTCTTTTTCGTTAATTTCTTTGCTGTAAT
>DAHVOJ010000113.1 GCA_027318865.1 bacterium
AAAACCGAATGCAATAAGAAGATTTTTTAAAATTACCGTTTACAGGATAATAAACGAAATATATAGCGGAATAAAAAAAATAAAATGAAAATTTTTTTTGACGCGCGACTCATAAATTATGCAGGACTAGGAAGATATGAAAGGGAACTTATAGCCGAGCTTTTAAAATTAAATCCGGATATCACGTTTTATGTTATAGGAGAAAAGGACAAAATAACGTCTTATATAAACGATTTCAAACTTAATCCTAAAAACTTCGTCGTTATAGACTTAAAAATTAAAAAATATACCTTTAGCGAGCAGTTTAAACTTATCAATATAATACGCAATATGGAATTAGAAAAAAAAGTTGATATTTTTCTTTTTCCTCATTTCAACGTACCGTTTCTATATATTCCAAAAAATTCGGCGGTTATAGTCCACGATTTGACATTTTTTCACTTTCCCCGATATTTTGGACGAATAAAAACAATGCTGGCTAAATTAGTTCTTAAAAACATTCTGATTAAAGCAAAAAAAATCATTACGGT
>DAHVOJ010000114.1 GCA_027318865.1 bacterium
GTTGATATGCTGAACAGGGTTATTTTGTTAGACACAACCAAGAACGGCGAAAGGCGAGAAATTCCCATTAACGATAATCTTTATGGAGCTTTAACAGGTATTATCAGGCAGATTAATGTTAAATACGTGTTTTTTAATCCCCACACGTTAAAGCCTTACAAAGATATTAAAAAAGCTTTTTCGGCGGCGCTCGGTAAATCGCATATTCTGGATTTCCGTTTCCACGACCTGCGCCATACTTTTGCCTCTCAATTAGTAATGAAAAGCGTCGATTTAGCGACTGTCAGGGATTTAATGGGACATAAAGACATTAAAATGACTTTGCGGTATTCGCACCTGTCAAAGACTCATCTTAAAGATGCTGTTAACGTGTTGAATAAAAAAAATTACTACCGATTTACTACCACGACCGGAAAAGAAGGAAACGCCGAACCTGCGAACCCCTTGTATTTAATGGAGCCGGCGATAGGAATCGAACCTACGACCCGCTGATTACGAATCAGCTGCTCTACCCCTGAGCCACGCCGGCA
>DAHVOJ010000115.1 GCA_027318865.1 bacterium
GTAATGTCTTCATATCCCTTGCCGCCTATTACCGCTTGTTTTACTATTATGACGCCGTTAGATTCGTAAACTTTAGCATCCAAATCGATGTCCTTTACGAAATTAGTTATCTGTTCTTTTATTATTTTAGGAGTGGTAGAGGTAGGATGCCTTAATATTTCTTTATGAATTTCCTGCCTTTTTAAATCCGTCAGTTTTTTTAAATTCAAGGCGTAAATTTTAGTCCCGCCCGCTCCCATATGTTTAATATATACAATATTAACAAATAATGTCAATACTAAAATTGCAAAAAAAGATATTGCATAAATCAAAACACTTTTCTTGCTAAAAGTTTTTTGTTTTTTTACCGATTTTTCCTGCTGTTCCACGAATACCTCCTGAAATTATAATATTATTTTTTTTCTTTCGTATTATCTTCGGCTATAACCGACTCTATCGCCTGAACCATTGTTAAGCCTTTATCGGTATATTTCTTAAGTCTTAGCTTGTCTTCCATAAACGTAGTAAACAGATAATACATAAACCTATC
>DAHVOJ010000116.1 GCA_027318865.1 bacterium
TTAAGGTAGGGTATGATATAATATAATATTATGGAAACTTTAAAAAGCACGTCTATTTGTATTAAAAAAACGCTTGAAATTTCTACTGAAGAATTTTATAAAAAAAATGGGCTTGATTTAAATGCCTCCAGGTACTATGACCAGGAATATAACGCATTTGTCTGTATAAGAAACTTAGCGAATATTTCGTAAGTTAAATATGCTATAATAGAGTTATGAAAACATACGATATAATGAGTCATCGTCATATAAACGTGAACATAGAAAAAGGACTTCCTCTTGAAGCTATTGACGATATAATATCGAGAGGAGATATGGATTCATGGCTTAAATTCAGGGATTATTGTCTTAATCACCGCGAGATTTTAGACGATGTTTTAAAAATAACCGTACGCTATATTTCCGACCCTACGGAACAGAAATATCATTTATGGTATAATTTAGCGTTGTCTTTAAAAGAAGGTGATTTGAATGCCAAACGATAAAAATGAATGGGAAGACGTTGTTTCCAATATAGCAAGAGTTAA
>DAHVOJ010000117.1 GCA_027318865.1 bacterium
TCTTTTATTGCTGTTCCCATAACTCAACCATTAAAAGTTTGCATATAAACTAATCCTATCAAACTCAGTCGGCAGTAAGCGAATAAATAAATCTGACCCCTTTAATTGGACCCCTTTAATTGTGACCCCTTTAATTGTGACCCCTTTAATTCGTAAGCGGGAATCCAGTGTTTATTTAACTTTAAAGCCATTTTAACGGTTTCTATCGGCAATTTTGGGATATCTTTAATTGTTTAAAATTTTGTGTTAATCTGGTATAATTTATTGCATATAAGAATAATGACATATGAAACAAAACTAAATTAAATTAATGCATAATAATTACTATATAATATAAATAAAATGGAAAAAATTATAAATATAAATATTGAAAAATTACCGGAAGGATTATATCTCGCTACGTCGGATGATATTCAAGGTCTTATAGCCCAAGGACGAACAATTTCAGAAACTATGGAGATAGCGTCAGATATAGCTAAGAAATTAATTGAACTACAAAATAATATTTCGGATTATAAAGACT
>DAHVOJ010000118.1 GCA_027318865.1 bacterium
ATGTGGAAACATTAAAAAAATATAATTGAATTATATTTAAAAAATTAACTTAATTAAAAACAAAAAATTATCGATACGGCTGCAGATTTTAAAGAAGTCGAATTTATCGATGCCGTTTTTGTGAGAGGAGAAAAAACTGCGACAGTTGCGGCGGAACGGGATACGATAAAAAGAAAGCCGCTCATTGAAATTACCGAGTTTAATGAATCGGCAAAAGAGGAAATATATAAAGACTGAAATTTATTGTTTAATCAGTCTTACTTAATTTTTTTAGACGCAATAAACCCTACCGTCAACGGAGGAATGAAAGACGCCGAGCTTTCGGTGTTTTTTAACGAACTGCCTCATCTCTTCAAATCTACCGGTTCGGTCGGCAAATTTTTTAGTTATATGGACAAAGATATAACAACGCCTGAATCTTCAAAAAATATGATTTGCTATATTTATTAAAGTACCTATATTACAGCCATAAGCTGTCAAAGATAAAAAATCGTAAAAAATTGATAAAAAACTGCA
>DAHVOJ010000119.1 GCA_027318865.1 bacterium
AGGGAGATTGAAAAACTAAAGGTTATTACGGATGTAATAGAAAAAAGGATTTCAAGGAAAAAGGCGGCCGCCAGGCTTAATCTTTCTTCAAGGCAGATAAGAAGGCTTATTAAAAGATTTACGGCCGAAGGTGCTTCAGGGCTGACAAATAAACACAGAAACTCCGTTTCAAACAGAAAATTACCGGACGAGGTTAAATCCAAAGTGCTAAGTCTGTATAAAGAGAAATATCCCGATTTCGGACCCACATTTTTTTGCGAGAAGCTCTCCGAACTTCACCGCATAACCTTGAGCAAAGAGACGGCAAGGAAGTGGCTGATAGAAGAAGGTTTGTTGCAAAGGGAAAGAAAAACTAAAGTCCGCAAACAATTAAGGGAACGAAAACCCTGCTTCGGCGAAATGCTCCAGTTAGACGGCTCTCATCACGACTGGTTCGAAAAAAGAAGAGCCAAAGCCGTTCTTATGTCCTTCATAGACGACGCCACCGGTATGATTTTTGCAAGATTTTACGAAT
>DAHVOJ010000011.1 GCA_027318865.1 bacterium
TATTTTTGCATTTCTTATAGAAATCTACATGGTTAGAGGCGGGGGAGATATTACCCTCCCTGAACTCGTTATACAGGTTAAGGCTAAGGGCAGAATCGAAAGATTATTTAAAACGTTTCAGGACAGGCTCGTTAAAGAATTAAAATTAAAAAAAATAAAAACTATGGAAGAAGCCAATACATATATAGAAAAGATATTTCTTCCGCATTATAACGATAAGTTTAAAAAAGAACCGCTGTCGCCGGATTCTTTTTTTTCCAAAACACTGCTTGATTTGGAAAGCATATTCTGCGTAAAGGAAGAAAGAACGGTAGATAATGCAAACTGCGTAAGATGGAACGGCAAAGTGCTTCAAATAGAAAGGCAGGATTTCAGATATTCCTTTGCCAAATGCAAAGTTATTGTAAATACCCATATAGACGGCAGGATATCAATATCCTACGGCTATAAAACGATAGGCGTTTACGATAAAACAGGAAAACATATTAACCCCCTGCCCCTTAAACATAAAATAAAACGGCAACAAAGCAAGGCTCAAGGGTTGGCGGCAATATGCTGATTGAAATATACAGCTCAAGCCGCCCTTGAACCTTGCGGCTTGCCGTTTATAATATCAGAAAGGGGCAAAGGGGGTGATGAAGGTTGATTGCGATTATTAATAAAACGTATTAAAAGGCAAAATAATAATACAAAGGATATTATGACAAATTAAAAGTTAAATTCAATAGACAAATTAAAAGTTGACAACATAAAAATACTTTAGCCTTTATTTTATGGCATAAATGCCGACGCCTTTTCATGATTTTGTCTAAACAATGTAAATGAATATTTTATTGTCGTTTATGAAAGATTTATTCTTGATTAACATTTATGGATTATAATTATTTTATAAATAATTTTAGCTTGTGAAAACATAGTTCGCTAAAATTAGTCAATTAAATTTAATTTAACTTAATTTAATTAAAAGGAGATTTAACATGAAAAAGTTTAAAATTTTTTTCTTATTTCTGTTTTTGTTAGCATTTGTTTTTGCCGGAACGTATTTTGCAGGCAAAGTTTCCGCATTTCAAACTATGCAGAAACATAATATCATGCGGCATAACTTTATGCGCTGCCGTAAAACGAAAATGGATATGGGAATGTTCAATATTTTTATGCTTAAAAAGAAATTGCATTTGACTAAAAATCAGTTTCATCAAATTAGGATAATTAAGCGGCAGGAATTTACGGCTTTTAAGTCAAATATGAGGAACTTTAGAAATCCGCTGCTTTCGGCGATGAAATCGGGAACGTTTAACAAAAACGTTTTTGTAGCAAATATTACGAATAAAGTTAAAAATATGGCTGAAATCAGGGCGAACTTTCTTGAAAAATTCTCCAACGTTTTGACGCCTGCGCAGAGAAGCAGGTTTGTATTTCTTATGAAGAAAAAGATTCATAACAGGATTAAACGCCTTGAGTTTATGAAAAAAATGTTAAACAAAAGAATCAAAATGATGAAAGAAAATTTATCCGAATAATATTTATCGCTATCGCGGTTTAATTTAAATTTTGCCGAAGCAGACGAACTATTTTTTAATGCGGCTGCTTCGGCTATTGCATTTATTTAATTAATATTTTGATATAATGTGCTTTAAACTATTATGACAAAAGTTATAATGATCGAAGACGATAAAGAAATTGCCGGACTCTTAAGAGAATATCTTTATAAATTCAATATAGACCTTATAAATTTTGAAAACGCAAACGAAGGACTTAATGCTTTAAAAGAAGACGCTAACAGCTTTGACCTTTTAATTTTAGATCTGACTTTACCCGAAGCCGACGGATTAGAAATATGTAAATTGGTATCGCAAAAGTATCGCCTGCCTATAATTATTTCTTCGGCGAGAGGCGACTATTCCGATATAGTTACCGGCCTTGAAATCGGGGCAGACGATTACGTCGCAAAACCGTACAACCCCAGAGAACTCGTCGCCAGAATAAGAGCCGTAATCAGAAGAAAAGCGCTGGCAAATAATGACGATTACGGTTTTGAAATAGACGAAAGCAAAATGCTCGTAAAAAAAGACGGCAAAGCCTTAGATTTAACGTCTGCGGAATACGAACTTTTTTCAATTTTATATAAAAACAGGGGCAACGTTATTACAAGGGACTATATTCTCGAAAATATAAAAACTATGAGTTATGAAAGCATCGACAGGACCGTCGACGTTTTAATAGGAAGGATCAGAAAAAAAATAGGGGACGACCCAAGAAATCCCAAATATATTAAATCCATAAGGGGTTACGGATATAAATTTTATGAAGATGAAAATTAACAGGCGCTCTGTTATGAATTTAATTTTATTATTTTATTTTTAACCATCGTTGTCTGTATATAACCTATTTATATTATTACAATTTATAACAATTTTTCAAAAACTTCTTCCGGCGTCATTAATGCTGCAAATAAATTGAGTTTACCGGCATCAAAATGGGCATGATGTTTCAAAATAACAACCGCTTTTGCTTTTGATGATTTACCGACTTCAATAAACTTTAAAAAACGACAGCCGTCTAACTTTAAACTTTCTGCAATTTTTATTTTCTCGGCGGTAACAAATTTGCCTTTTTCTTTTAAAAATTTTAACAGGCAGTCAATACTCTTTTTTTCTAAACCCAATTTATTTAATTTATCGAGATAATCTAAATAAATTCTATCGTCTACAGCAATATCGAATCTTTCGTCGAATAAATAATCTATAAGCCTTCCGCAGCAACTTTCCGCGTTAACGAGTCCTTCTATAAATACGTCGGATTCAATCACGAGCGTAAGGCTATGACTGTTTTCTTTTATTTTCTTATAAAAGAAAGGTAAATCATTCTTTAGCATCACTAATTTTCGTCCCCTTATTTATAAACGATTCCCTTAAATTCCTCACGGTATCTTTTAATTTTATTAATTTCCATGAATTAAGCGTTTCGTTTAGAATGCTTTCGTCAATCGGTATCATTAAAGCAACAGGCTGACCGTTCTGAGTTACGACGATTTCGCCTTCTTTTTTTAGATCCTCAAACACTTTGTTAGTATGTAGCCTGAGGTCGCGTGAAGGAACGAATTTCATTAATTATCTCCTCTTGCAAAAAACTCATAGACAGCCTTGAATATTATATATTATTTAATATAACAAACTAATGTTACAATTTTATTACATTTATGTTAAATTTATGTTAAATTTTGTTACAGAATTGTTACACTTTTTGAATTTATTCCTATGCCTCGTTCTTTATAATCTTTATAATTTACATTTAAATAGAATAATATTTTGATTATTCTATGAAATCGTTGTATATTAAATAAATGGGGTTGCTTGGAAAAATTTTTTTTGCGGTCGTCGCAGATATATTACTAGAAATTTACGTATTCGTAGAAATAGCGGAAAGACTCGGTTATCTCGCTACCGCGGGACTTTTGATTTTCTTCAGTATCGTCGGTTACATAATAACAAAAAAAATTAAATATATCGCTTTTCAAAATGCGGTCGCCGATATTTCTAACGGAAAAATTTTAAACAAGAATCTAATCAAATCGATAGCTTATTTTATAGCGGGAATGCTTTTTTTTATTCCGGGATTTATTACCGATTTCATTGCCGCGCTTTTTTTAATTCCATTTTTAAATTATTATCTAATATATTGGATATTTAAATATTTTAAAAATAAAATAAAAGGCAATTTTTCAGCTTCTTATTATAATTTCGATAATAATACGACATACGGATATAAAACGGGAGACGAAGACGCCAGCGAAAAACATCCCGAATTAGAGGACAAATCCGGTTTTAATAAAAATTAGCTTATAACTTAGGAAATTGCTTTATTCTGTAGTTCCGTAATTTTTGCAACGGAGGTTTTTGAAAGTTCGTAAAGTTTTCTAAGGATATCGAATTCTATCGGGGTTTTTTCTGCGCATCCCTGAATTTCTATAATTTTTTGGGAACCGGTAAGTATGAAATTAAAATCCAATTCTGCCGTCGAATCTTCGGAATAATCGAGATCGACCAAAATTTCTCCGTTTACTATACCGATGCTTATAGCGGCGACGGAATCGTAAAACGGCATTTTTTCTATTTTTTCCTGTTTAATAATCTTTAAAAATGCAAGATAAGCGGCGACATAAGCCCCCGTTATAGAAGCCGTTCTCGTGCCGCCGTCGGCGTTTATCACGTCGCAGTCTATAAGAATCGTTATTCCGGGGAAATAGGAAAAATTAATTACCGACCTTAGCGACCTGCCGATTAACCTCTGTATCTCCTGCGCCCTTCCGTTTACTTTTCCTTTCGACGAATCCCTCGGCATCCTGCTTTGCGCAGACCTCGGAAGCATTGAATATTCGGCGGTAAGCCACCCTTCTTGCTTGTCTTTCAAAAACGGCGGTACTTTATAATCGACGGAAGCGGTACATATTACCTTAGTATCGCCTGCTTCGACAAGACACGAACCCTCGGCGTATTTCATATAGCCCGGGATAATATTAACAGGTCTCATTTCGTCTGCCGCTCTATTATTATTCCTAATCATTTTCCCTTTATTTTTTCCAATCTTTATTTTTGATAAAAAATATGTAAAGGTCTTTTAATCTGGCCGCGTTTAGCAATTGCACGCTTATTAAAGAGCATAAAGCGGGTATATCGTTTAACAGAGAATCTTTGTCCGATATAACCGTTAAAACGTCATCCTGCTTCAAAGTTTTAAGTTTATGGACGACCGCCCATACCGGAGGGCCTCAGCAAAGCCCCCTGATGTCGAGTACGTTAACGCCGTAATTTAATAGTTGTTTGTTCTCCATTTTTTACTCCTTCTTAGCTTTTGTTATTTTAAGTTTTTATCTGCCGGATTATAACTTATTTAACCTTTACCGCCGCATCTAAAATACCGTTAATAAAAGCCGGGGATTCGTCATTCCCGAATTTTTTCGCAATTTCTATCGCTTCATTCATAACGACGTTTCTTGGGGTTTCCGGAACAAATAAAATTTCATAAATAGAAAGCCTCAATAAATTTCTATCGACCCGCGACATTCTTTCGAGACTCCAATTTTTCGACACATTTTTTATAATGCCGTCTATCTTATCCAAATTAAGTAAAGCGCCTCTAACGATAGAGGAAAAAAAAACGAATATCTGGGCAACGTCCTTCTTTTTGTTTAAATCTTCTTTCGTTTTTATGAATCCGTCTCTCATAAGACTTTCCGAAGCAAAATCATTATAAAATCTGTTTATTTTATAATCCATATTGCTTATATCCCCGTCTTCCTCGTATAAAAACTGCAATGCAAGTTCTCTTGCCTTTCTTCTTTTAGTCATATAGCGTATCGTGCATAGTAAATTAATAGTTTAATTCAACTCTTCTTAATTTTTGCGTAAAGGCTTGCCATTTCTACGGCGGACATTGCCGCATCGAAACCTTTATTCCCCATTTTAGTGCCGGCGCGCGATATCGCCTGTTCGATAGATTCTGCCGTTATAATCCCGTAACTTACCGGAACGTTATAATGAATCGAAAGTTCGGAAATTAATTTCGTGACTTGATTAGACAACAGGTCAAAATGGGAGGTTTCGCCCCTTATCAGCGTCCCGAGACAGATTACCGCATCGTATTTTTTTGTTTCCAACAGCATTTTCACCGCCATTGGAAGTTCAAACGCTCCCGGAACTTTTACGACCGATACGTTATCCTCGACAGCCCCCGCCCTCTTCAAGTAATCCAATGCGCCGTCCAGCAGTTTGCCGTTAATAAAATCGTTAAATCTCGATATAACTATGCCGAATCTAAAACCGGCGGCTTTAAGCTCGCCTTCTATTAAATTAAAATTACCCATTTCACGCTCCCGCTAATTTAATTTTAATTTTTATTTTACTATTTCATTTTTAATATGTGGCCTAATTTTTCTTTTTTCGTTTTTAAATAGTGTTTATTGGCCTCATTCGGACATATCTCGACGGGGACTCTTTCGACCACGCTCAGCCCGTATCCTTCGAGCCCGATTATTTTTTTCGGATTATTGGTCATAAGCCGCATTTTCCCGACGCCCAGATCCACTAAAATTTGGGCGCCTACCCCGTATTCCCTTAAATCGGGTTTAAACCCCAATTTTTCGTTTGCTTCCACGGTATCGTAGCCTTCGTCCTGAAGATTATATGCTTTTAATTTATTTACGAGACCGATGCCTCTGCCTTCCTGCATTAAATAAAGTATAACGCCTCTGCCTTCCCTGTCTATCATCTCCATAGCTGTCGTCAACTGGTCTCCGCAATCGCATCTCATAGACCCGAAAATATCTCCCGTAAGACACTGGGAATGGACCCTGACGAGAACCGGCTCGTCCTTCTTAATTTCTCCTTTTACGAGGGCTATATGTTCCTTGAAATCTATATCGTTAGAATATACTATAATTTTAAAATCTCCCGCAAATTCCGTGGGTATTTTAGATTCGACAAGCCGTTCGACGTGTTTTTCGTGTTTAAGCCTGTAATTTATCAAATCTTTAATAGTCAGAATTTTTATGCCGAATTTTTTTGAAAATTTTATTAAATCCGGCATTCTCGCCATAGTTCCGTCGTCATGCATTATTTCGCATATGACGCCGTAAGGTTTTAACCCTGCAATGCGGGCTATATCTATCGAACCTTCGGTCTGACCCGTCCTTGTCAATACTCCCCCGTTTTTGCCTCTTAAAGGAAAAATATGCCCGGGTCTGACTAAGTCCGACGGTTTTGCGTCGTCCCTGATTGCCGTTAATATGGTTCTTGCTCTGTCGTGAGCCGATATGCCCGTCGTAACGCCTTCTTTTGCCTCTATCGACACCGTAAACGCGGTGGTGAACTTAGACTCGTTATTGAAAACCATAGGCGGAAGGTCTAAACTGTCGGCTTTTTCTTCCGTCAACGTTAAACATATCAAACCTCTGGCATATTTCGTCATAAAGTTTATAATTTCGGGGGTCGTATGCTCCGCCGCAACTACTAAATCTCCCTCGTTTTCCCTGTCCTCGTCATCGACGAGAATAATCATTTTCCCGTTTTTTATATCGAGCGCAGCCTCTTCTATGGTTGCTAAACTCATAAACAGTCATCTCCTTTTTCTTAAATAGAACTTATATCCGCACCCATTATACATGATTATGCGTAATTTTAGATAAAGCCGTTTTCGGCTAAAAATTTCATTGTCAAACCCCTGCGGTTATTATTTGCGCTTTCTTTTTTAATTATAAGCCTTGCCGAAACGGGGTCGGATTCACCCGCTGTTAAATCGTTTAAACGGTTGACGACCGTTCTTTCTATTATATCGGATTCAAGATTTACATAATCGCCGGTTGTTTTAAACTTAAGATTAGTTTCTTCGTATGTAAAAGGAATTATGCTTACGAAGAAAATACCGTTTTTAATTTCGTTTACCGTCAAACTGATGCCGTCTATAGATATGGAACCTTTGCATATTATATAATTTTCGATATTTTCGTCTATAGAATCTATTATTTTTATACCTATTATTATGGAATTTCCCGTTCTTTTTTTACCCGCTATTCTTCCTATGCCGTCCGCGTGTCCAAGCACGAAATGTCCCGAAATATCGGAGTTAACGGAAAGCGCAGGCTCTATATTAACGTTTTCGCTTATTTTTAAATATTTTAACGCCGAAGCGCTTAGAGTAGCCGGCGTATAATCGAAAAATAAAACGGGATAGCTTATCTTTTTTACTGTAAGACAGACGCCGTTAATAGAAATGCTCTGTCCTATATATGCATTCTTTCCGGCGTCTTTTACCGCTACGGATAAAATGCCGTTGTTTATAGATTTAACGATTCCCCGTTCTTTTATTATGCCGGTAAACATAAACTAAATACTCCGACTTACATGATGATTTTTCGCTCAAACTCGGGATAATACGACAAAAATATGTCATTACCGATTTTTTTAACGGCTAAGCCGCCGAAGATAATTTTTTCTTTATATTTCAAATTTAACAATCCGAATAAATCAAGTCCATTTTTTCTTCCAAAAATATAAGGCGTTACGTTAAAAATTAATTTATCGCAAAATTTTTCTCTAATCAAAGAACTAAAAAGCGCAGGGCCGGCTTCCACAAGTATGCCGGTTATTTTAAATTCACCGCACTTTTTAAATATCGATTCCAAATTTAATAATTTTTTACCTTCTATAATATTATAATATACATCGCTTATAATTGCACCTCTTTCTTTTAAAAGCTTTTTTTTCTGAACTTTTACTTTGTCGTAATCGTTTGAAGTAAATATTGCCACGTCTCCGTAACTTTTAAAAATTTTTGAACTTGACGGCGTATTTAAATCCGGATCTAAAATTATTTTTGTCCATTTTTTTGTTAAAAATTTTTCTTTTATGTCTGACTTATTTATGCGGACGTCTAACATAGGGTCGTCTTTTATTAGGGTATTCGCCGAAATCATTATTGCATCGTTGATAAACCTTAAGTAGTGGGTATATTCAAGCGATTTATCCGAAGATATATAAGTTCCTTCTTTTATTTCCTTATAGCCTATATTTCCGTCTAAAGTCAGCGCCTCTTTAACCGTTATAAAAGGCATACCGGTAGTTATATATTTAAAAAAAATTTCATTGATTTTTTGCGCTTCGGTCGAAAAAATTCCGTATTTTGTTTCAATCCCGTTGTTTCTTAAATATTCGAACCCTTTGCCCGATACTAAAGGATTGGGGTCTTTAACCGCCGCCACGACTCTTTTTATGCCGGATTCTTTAATTTTATAAACGCACGGCGGGGTTTTTCCGAAATGGCTGCAAGGTTCTAAACTTACATATAACGTGGCGCCTTTTGCGCTTTCTCCGGCATTGTTTAAAGCGATAACTTCCGCATGGGGTTTTCCGGCTTTTTCATGAAATCCTTCTCCTACTATCGCTCCGTTTTTAACGACGACCGCTCCGACCATAGGGTTGGGAGACGTCAAACCTTCGGCCTTTTTTGCCAGTTTTAAAGCTCTCGACAAAAAATATTCGTCGGCATTACCGGCTTTTTTATTCATATATAAATATAAATTATATAAAAATTAAGACTGTTTTTTAATGAGCTCGGAAACATTTTCGTAAAGTTCGTTTATATCCTTAAAAGAAAGATAAACGGAGGCAAAACGGACATAACTTATTGCATCGAGGTTTTTTAATTTATCGAGGACGTGTTTCCCTATTTCTTCACTTTTTATTTCTTTTAAATTTGTTTCTTCGATCCACTTTTCTACAGAAAGGACAATTTCTTCGATATTCCGATAAGGGACGGGTCTTTTTTCGCATGCTTTTATAAGGCCGTTAAGAAGTTTTTGTTTATCGAACGACTCTCTTCTTCCGTCTTTTTTAATTATCAAAGGAGATGCCGAAATAATAGTTTCTAAAGTAGTAAACCTTTTTCCGCAAACATTGCACTGCCTTTTCCGCTTCGTCGATCTCCCGTCTTTCGATATTCTCGAATCGACGACTTTGTCGTCGTCGTTAAAACAAAAAGGGCACTTCATAAAAATAAAACAACCGGTAAAACACTATATATTTTCATATAACGGAAATTTAGAACATAAAATCTGTACTTCTTTTTTAATGTTATTTTTTAGCGCTTCATCGTCCGGATTTTTTAAAACCTCGACGATAAGCTCGCCTATTTTTACCATTTCGCCTTCTTTCATCCCTCTTGTCGTAACCGCAGGAGTTCCGAGCCTTATTCCGCTTGTAACGAAAGGAGACCTTTCGTCGAAAGGAACCTTATTTTTGTTTACGGTTATGCCTACTTCGTCTAATAACGCTTCCGCCTGTTTGCCCGTCATTTCTGATTTTCTGAAATCGACAAGCATAAGGTGATTGTCGGTGCCTCCGGATATTAACGAAAAACCGTTGTTTTGAAGAGTATTTGCAAGCGCGGCGGCGTTAAAAACAACCTGCCTCTGATAATTTTTAAAATTTTCGCTTAACGCTTCCTTAAAAGCAACGGCTTTTGCGGCTATTATATGTTCGAGAGGCCCTCCTTGAATTCCGGGAAATATAGCAGAATTCAATTCTTTTTCGTATTTCGCCTTTGCCAGAATAATCCCGCCTCTCGGCCCCCTCAGCGTCTTATGGGTCGTCGTAGTAACAAAATCCGCGTAAGGAACGGGGCTCGGATGAAGGTCCGCCGCAACTAATCCTGCAATATGCGCCATGTCCACCATAAGATAACATCCGGCTTCGTCTGCGATATTCCTGAATTTTTTAAAATCTATAATTCTCGGATAGGCGCTTGCTCCGGCTATTATCATTTTAGGTTTATTATGCAGGGCTGTTTTTCTTAACCCGTCGTAATCGATAGTCTCGGTTGATTTATTTACTCCGTAAGGAACGATATTGAAATATTTCCCTGAGAAATTTACCGGACTTCCGTGAGTTAAATGACCCCCGTGCGATAAATCCATGCCGAGAACGGTATCGCCGGGCTTTAAAAAAGCGTAAAATACAGCCATATTCGCCTGCGACCCGGAATGAGGCTGGACGTTGGCATATTCGGCTTTAAATATTTTTTTTATTCTATCTATCGCCAGCTGTTCTATATCGTCTATAAAACCGCACCCTCCGTAATATCGTTTTTTAGGATATCCTTCGGCATATTTATTTGTCAGAACGGAACCCTGCGCCTGCATAACCGCTTTTGATACAAAATTTTCCGAAGCTATAAGTTCTAACGAATTTCTCTGCCTGTTAATCTCTTTTTCTATAAACTCGTAAACGGAGGCGTCCGTTTCTTTCAGTTCTTTAAAATCCAATTTATTTTCACCTTTTTATTTATTTGGAATTTATCTATATATTTAATTTTTCGATAGAATTGATTTTAGAAATTCTATTTTCATGCCTGCCGCCTTCATATTTTGCAGACATAAACCTGTCTATATACCTTAAGGCTTCCGTCGGCGTCGTTGTTCTTCCGCCCATAGTTATAATATTCGCATTATTATGCTCTTTTGCAACCTCTGCGGTATATTCGTCGTAAATTAAAGCCGCCCTTATACCGTCAACTTTATTTGCCGTTATTTCCATTCCTATTCCGGTTCCGCATACAAGTATGCCGAAAGAATCTTCGTCTTCGTCTTCCTTGACTTTCTCCGCTACCTTTAAAGCATAATCCGGATAGTCCACGCTTTTTAAAGAATCGGTGCCAATGTCAATATATTTTAAGCCTTTTTTTGAAATATTTTCTTTTATGGATTCCTTCAATTCAAAACCGGCGTGATCGGAACCTAAATATATCATATATATATTAACCCTCCCATTTTTTAAAAACTAAAGTGGCATTAGTTCCGCCGAAACCGAAAGAATTAGATATTGCATATTTTATGCCGCCTTTTTGCGCGGCATTCGGAACGTAATCCAGATCGCATTCGGGATCCGGTTCTTCCAGATTAATAGTCGGGGGTATAATGCCGGTATTAACGGTCAGAATGGTTGCAACGGCTTCTATGCCGCCGGCGGCTCCAAGAGCATGCCCGAGCATAGATTTAATGGAACTTATTTTAAGTTTATAAGCTTTTTCTTTGAAAAGCTGTTTTATAGCCTTAGTTTCATTCAAATCGTTATAATACGTTGACGTCCCGTGAGCATTGACGTAATCTATGTCGTCCGGCGTTAAACCGCCGTCCTCGATCGCGTTTTTCATGCTGTAATATGCTCCGGTAGCTTCCGGATCCGGAGTGGACAAATGATAGGCATCCGAAGATACGCCGTATCCGACTATTTCGGCATATATCTTTGCACCCCTTTTAAGTGCGGCGTCCATTTCTTCTAAAATTAATATGCCTGCGCCTTCGCCGACCACAAAACCGTCCCTGTTTTTATCGAAAGGTCTCGAAGCCTTAGCCGGTTCGTCGTTTCTGGTAGAAAGCGCCTTCATGGCGTTAAAACCGGAAATACACAACGGGGATACGGTAGCTTCCGCCCCTCCTGCTATCATAGCGTCGGCATCTCCCCTGGCGATAATTTTATAAGCGTCTCCTATGGAATTAGTGCCTGTGGAACAGGCGGAAACGGTGCTGGCATTAGGACCTTTCGCTCCGGTCATTATCGAAACCTGTCCGGGCGCAAGATTTATCAAGAGCATAGGTATAAAAAAAGGCGAAATTTTCTTGGGCCCTCCTTCTATAAGCATAGTATGGTATTTTTCGATGGTCATAAGTCCGCCTATACCCGCACCTATCCATACGCCGACTCTGTGAGCGTTGGCATCGGTAATTTGAAGCCCCGACATATCTAAAGCCATTTTAGACGAAGCTACGGCATAGTGTATGAATTGATCCATTTTTTTAACTTCTTTTTTTTCGATAAATTCCTCCGGATCAAATCCTTTAACTTCACCCGCTATCTTTGTGGCATAGCCTTCGGTATCGAACCTCGTAATAAGACCTATGCCGCTTTCACCCTTTACCAGCCTTTCCCATGAAGTTCCGGCATCGTTGCCGAGCGCCGTGATCATAGAGTATCCGGTTACCGCTACTCTTCTTTTGCAATTAATCTTTTCCATAATATAAAAACATAATATAAAAATAAATTATTTTGTATGTTCGTCGATATATGAAACGGCATCTTGAACCGTTTTAATTTTTTCGGCGTCTTCATCGGATATTTCTATTCCGAATTCCTCTTCGAATGCCATAACTAATTCAACGGTATCTAAAGAATCCGCTCCGAGATCTTCCACGAATGAAGCATCGTTTGTAACTTCATCCGGCGTAACTCCCAACTGTTCGACGATTATTTCTTTTACTTTGTTTTCTACGGACATTTAATTTCACCCCCTCCTTATTTAATTTAAAAATTTGTTATAATGTTACATATACATTCCGCCGTTTACGTTTAAAACCGAACCGGTAATATAGGCGGAAAGTTCCGAACAGAGAAAGAGAACGGCATTGGCTATCTCCTCAGGTTCGGCTATTTTATTTAGCGGAATACTTTTTTTAATCGCTTCTTTTACGTCGTCAGGCAGTTTATCGGTCATTACGGTTCTGATAAATCCGGGCGCCACCGCATTTGCAAGTATTCCTCTTGCCGCATATTCTTTTGCTATGGATTTCGTAAGGGCAATTATGCCGGCTTTAGACGCGGCATAATTTGCCTGACCCATATTTCCTATTTCGCCTATTACCGAAGCTATGCTTATTATTCTGCCCGACTTTGCTTTAACCATATGTTTTAAAACATTTTTCGTAATATAAAACATTCCGTTCAGGTTAACGTCGATAACGTCCAACCAATCTTCGTCGCTCATTCTTATCAACAAGCCGTCTTTAACTATGCCGGCATTATTGACGAGAATATCTATTTTAGATTCTTTAGATATCATTACTTGAACGGTTTCCGAAATTTTTTCCGAATTTTTGATATCGGCGGAATAAAAATCAAACTCCGCCGATATTTTCTTGATTTCGTCTTTAACCGTCTCGAACCTCTTGTCGTCTATGTCGATTATTATAACTCTTGCGCCGGCGTTAAGCAAAACCTTAGATATAGAAAGCCCTATACCCGAAGAACCGCCTGTAACTACAGCCGTTTTACCGGCAAGTTCAATGCAAATAGACATAAACCTCCCCCTTTTTATTAAATCATCAAACTTTCTAATTCCTTAACAGCCGAAACGGAATTTACGGACAGAACATCCGCATTTTTATCTATTCTTTTGATTAATCCGCTTAAAACATTGGATGGTCCAATTTCGATAAATTTTGAAACTCCTGATATTTTTTCCATATTCACAATTAAGTCTTTCCACATAACGGGCGAAGTTATCTGTTCTAAAAGAAACCTGACGGCATCGTCTTTTTTAGAATAACCAATGGACGCGGCATTGGAAAATATTTCGCAACCTGCATCTCTGAACCGACTCACGTCTATAAATGACGCAAGGTTTTCTTTCGCCTTTTGCATAAACGGCGTATGAAAAGGGGCGCTGACCGGCAGAACGACTATTTTTTTGGCTCCGCGCTCTTTAAGCAGTAAACATGCTTCATCTACGAACGATGAAATACCCGATATCACGGTTTGAATTGCGGAATTAATATTAGCTATAAAAACTCCCTCTTTATTTTTTGAAATATTTACCTCGTCGAGCGCCATTTTTATTATATTTTCGCCAAGCCCTATAACCGCCGCCATTTTGCCGAAACCTACCGGACAAGCCGTCTGCATAAACAATCCTCTCTTTTTAACTATTAAAAGAGCGTCGTTAAAATCTACCGTGCCGGCTGAAACATTGGCGGTGTATTCTCCCAAACTGTGCCCCGAAACGCAAACAGGTTTTAAACCCGATTCTTTTTCTATAACTCTAAGTATAGCAATGCTGACGGTCAAAAGAGCGGGTTGAGTATTTTCGGTTAGATTAAGCGCCGCTTCGTCGTCTCCTAAAATCAAATTTTTCATATCGAGCCCTAAAACGTCGGAAGATTCTTCCAAAACATATCGTGCTTCGCTGAAATCTTCAAAAATATCTTTACCCATTCCGATATGTTGAGAACCCTGCCCGGGAAAAACAAAAGCGATATTGGGATTTGACGATTTTTCCATTTCCATATGTTTAACTTTTTATAAACCTGCCGATATTTTTCAAGAAGTCCTCCGTCTGCGAAACGATTTCCTCTATGACTTCTTTTGCCGTTTTTTCTTCTTTTATAAGCCCGGCAATCTGACCGCTCATTAAAGAACCCATTTCGACGTCTCCGTCAACCGAAGCGGCTTTTAATTTTCCGGTTCCGAGTATTTCGTATTCCGAAACCGGAGCGCATCTTTCTTCGAGTTCGAGAAACATTCTGGCAAGCCTGTTTTTTAAAACCCTTACCGGATGTCCGGTCGGTCTTCCCGTAACTACGGTATCCCTGTCGGATGCTTTTACCACCGAATCTTTCCAGTTTTGATGCACATGGCACTCTTTTGTCGCAAGAAACCTCGTTCCCATTTGAATACCGCTTGCGCCGAGACATAATGCCGCGGCAAAACCTCTGTAATCCGCAATACCGCCCGCCGCGACAACCGGAATATTAACGGCGTCGGCAACCTGCGGAATTATTGCCATAGTAGTAATTTCGCCTATATGGCCGCCGGATTCCGTCCCTTCGGCAATTACGGCGTCGGCTCCGGCTTTTTCCATCCTTTTTGCCAAAGCCGTAGAAGGAATAACCGGTATAACCTTTATGCCTGCATCGTGAAATTTTTTTATGTAAGGACCTGCATTGCCGGCGCCGGTAGTAACTACGGTAACTTTTTCCTTTATAACGGCATCTACAAGTTCCTCTATATAGCTTAAATATAATATAAGGTTAACCCCGAAAGGCTTATCGGTATTTTCTTTTGCTTTCCTTATTTCTTGAACGAGAAGTTCCGGCGGCATCTGTCCGGCGCCTATAATCCCTAAACCTCCCGCGTTAGAAACGGCGCCGGCAAGTTTATGGTTAGACGCCCATGCCATACCGCCTTGAAAAACCGGATATTTTATTCCGAGCATATCGCAAATCGGAGATTTTATCATTTTAGGCTACCACCTTATTATAGAAGACGCCCATGTTAAACCTGCTCCTATGGCATCTATCAATACGACGCTACTTTCTTTAATGCGGCCGGACGAATAAGCTTCGTCGAGCGCTATAGGTATGGAGCCGCTTGAAGTATTGCCGTATTTTTCCACGTTTACGAAAACTTTTTTCATAGGAAACCGCAATTTTTTTGCAGTCGCTTCAATAATTCTGACATTTGCCTGATGCGGGACGAATAAATCAATGTCTTCAGGCTTAAAATTGTTGGATTCCATAGCTTCTTCGGCTACATCCCTAAGATAATTTACCGCATATTTGAATAACTCGGCGCCTTTCATTTTGATATAATGCTCGCCGTTATTAACGCTTATTATGCTTGCAGGCATTAAGGAGCCTCCAGCCTTTAACATAAGAGTCTCGTTATGCCCTCCTTCGGAATGCATATGCGTGGATAAAATACCGCGGTTATTTTCGGCATTTGCCGTCAATACCACCGCTCCGCCGCCGTCTCCGAATAAAACGCAGGTTGACCTGTCTGCATAATCCGTAATTCTGGAAAGCAAATCCGCTCCTATAACCAAAACATTCTTATATTTGCCTGATTTAATAAAACTGTCTGCCACGGATAATGAATATATAAAACCGCTGCATCCCGCGCTGATATCAAAAGCCGCCGCATTCTTGAGCCCTAATTTATTCTGCACTATACAGGAGGTTGACGGAAAAATCATATCGGGAGTAACTGTTCCCACCAATATCAGTTCGATGTCCTGCGGATTTAACCCTGAAATCTTAATTGCTTTTTTTGCCGCGGCCGCCGCTATGTCCGACGTCGTCAAACCGTCTTCCGCGATCCGTCTTTCTTTTATACCCGTCCTCGAAGTAATCCATTCATCGGACGTATCGACGATATTGCATAGTTCTTCGTTTGTAAGGATTTTTTCCGGAACGAAAGAACCTATTCCGACGACTTTAGAATATATCAATTTAAATTAAACTCCGTTAACGTTAGCCTATTATATTTTTTGCGTTTGATTCTATCTTATTACTGATATTAAGTATTATACCCTTTTCTACAAAATGTTTTGCTACCAATATTGCGCTGGTTAAAGCCTTTGCGTTTGCTCCTCCGTGCGCTATAAAAGCCGCTCCGTTAACTCCTAATAACGGCGCGCCACCGTATTCATTATGGTCCACGAGCTTTTTAAATTTTTTTAACGATTTTCTAGCCATAAAAAAACCGCACTTAGCGGTAAAGCTTTTATTTATTTCTTCCCTCAGAAGATTAAATATAGTTTCCGCCAGAGTTTCCGCCGCTTTCAGTATAACATTTCCCGTAAATCCGTCGCAAACTACGACATCGACCTTTCCGTTAAACACTTCCCTGCCTTCTACATATCCGTAAAAATTTAGGTCCGTGTTTTTAATTATAGCGAAAGCTTCTCTCGTAAGGTCGTTCCCTTTAGATGCTTCTTCGCCGTTGCTTAATAATCCTACCTTTGGATTATCGATGCCTTTCATAAACGATGCATATTCCGACCCCATTATTGCAAATTCCGCAAGATGATAAGGTTTAACATCGACATTGGCGCCGGCGTCTATTAAAACCGTATATCCGCCTACGGCAGGCATAATAGTCGCTATTGCCGGTCTGTCTATCCCTTTAATTCTTTTAAAAACAAACATGGCGATAGCTAAAGATGCGCCGCTGTTTCCTGCGCTTATAATTGCATCGGCTTCGTTCTTTTTAACAAGTTCGTAAGCTACCCGCATAGACGAATTTTTTTTATTCCTTACTATGGCGGAAGGAGAATCGTCCATTGTTATACGTTCAGGCGCATGAACTATTTTAATTCTTGAACCGTTATAATTGTTTTTTTGAACAGTGCTTTTTAAAACGGTTTCGTCTCCCGTTATCGTTATTTCTAAATCCTTATTGGATTCAACGGCGGCTACGGCTCCCATAACTTCGGGTTCCGGGGCTTTATCCGAACCGAAACCGTCTAAAGCTATTCTAATCATTAACGGTCTCCCTGTTTTCGCATAATTGACGGGATATATAATGAATTAAGACTTCTCCTGCGCTTTTTCTGCTACGATTTTTCTGCCTTTGTAAGTTTTACAGTTAGGACACATTCTGTGCGGAAGAACCGGTTCGCCGCAATTAGGGCATTTTGAATAATTCGCCGGCGTAAGACTGTCGTGCGTCCTTCTTTTATCCCTTCTGCACTTGGAATGTCTTTTCTTTGGATTTGCCATTTAAGATCTCCCTATTTATCTTTATATAAAAATATATGCTATATTATTAAATTAAAATCGTAAAATGTCAATTTCATTTTTCTAACGATATGAAAATGCTTTCGTCCGCAGTCTTAAAGTCCGCCTTATCCGAAAATATCATTCGTTCGGCTCTTACCGCAGACCTTATATCTGCGGATATATCGTTAATGGCATCGATATAATCTTGATTAAGCGTTTGAATTAAAATTTTGCTTACCTTATGATTCTGGTGAAGGTTTAAATTGGTGCGCAATTTTCTTGCCGCTTCAAGAATATTCAGCAATATTCCGGAAATTTTTACGGAACCGCCGAAAATTAATTCGTTTCTAAATTCCGGCCATGACGATAAATGAATGCTTTTGTCTTTTTCATACCTTTTATAAAAAGTCAGGTAAAGTTCTTCCGTTATAAAAGGCATAAACGGCGCGAAAATTTTTATAGAGTTTAAAGAAACAAAATACATAACGTTTAATACGGATTTTTTCCTTCCCGTATTTTCTTCGCTTTCATCCCAGAATACGTTTTTAATTATTTCCAAATAATTATCGCAATAGGAATTGTAAAAAAAATCCTGCAAAGTTCTTAAACATAAAGAATAGTCGTAAGATTCCATATAATTTCCGCAAGCTTTTAAAGTATTTTCTAATTCCGTCAATATCCATTCGTCTATACGGCTAAGTTCCAGCTCGGTTATATTATGTTCATAGGGATTAAATTCCGGTTCTACGTTTGTTATTAAAAACCTTACCGCATTCCATATTTTAATAGACAGCCTTCTTCCGTTGGCAACGTCTTCTTCATTGAAACGAAGGTCCTGCCCAAGGTTTGCTTTAGACGCCCAGTACCTGAGAGCATCGGCGGAGTACTTGGCGGTTATTTCTTCGGGACTCACAAAATTTCCGAGGCTTTTGGACATCTTTCTGCCGTTTTTGTCGAGGCCCCATCCGCTTATCATCACGTCCTTAAAAGGTATTTTCCCGGTGTGATAAATCGATTTGACCACGGTATAAAACAGCCATGTGCGGATTATTTCCTGAGCCTGCGGACGCAAGCCCATAGGATAAATAGTATTATAAAGTTCTTTGCTTTCCGCGTCCTCGTATACCCATAAGGAATTTATAAGCGGCGTCATGGAAGACGTCATCCATGTATCCATAACATCGGTTTCCGGCTCAAATTTATTTCCGCCGCATTTTGGACATTTCCCTATTTTAGGCGAATTTACGACCGGGTCCACGGGCAGTTCGTTTTCCGAAGCGGTAATTACTTCGCCGCATTCGGAACAATACCAGACCGGAAAAGGAACGCCGTAAAATCTCTGCCTCGAAATATTCCAGTCCCATTTAAGATTGCTTATCCATTCGTCATAGCGGGCTTTCATAAACTCCGGATGCCATGTCATTTGACTGCCGGCGTCGATAAACTTGTCTTTGCCGTCTAGAATTTTTATAAACCACTGTTCTGCAAGAATAAATTCGACGGGAGCCGTACATCTGTCATGAACGCCGACGTTATGGTTGAGAGGTTTTTCCGCTTTTATAGCGGAAATTTTTCTTAAATCTTCTACGATACTTTTTTTAGCATCCTTGACGTTTAATCCCGCGTAGTTTCCCGATAACTCGTTTAATCTTCCCGCCCTGTCTATTATTATTGCGGTGTCTAAATTATGCTCCTTCCATTTCTTAACGTCTTCGGCATCGCCCCAGGTACAAACCATCATAAGCCCGGTCCCGTAAGACATATCCACCGACTCGTCGTATTTGACCGGAACGTTTTCATTATACAGAGGGGTTTTAACGCTTTGCCCTTCCAAAAAACGATATCTTTCGTCGGCCGGATTGGCGTAAACGGCAACGCATCCTCCCAGCAGTTCGGGACGCGTCGTAGATATTATAAGACTTTTACCTTCGGCAGATTTAAATTCTATATCGTACAGAACGCCGCCGAATTCTTCGAGAATAACGTCGGCTTGAGCAAGAGAGGTTCTGCACTGCGGACACCAGAGTATAGGTTCGTTGCGCCGTTCTATAAGGCCCTTGCCGTAAAGGTCCAGAAACGATTTTTGGGCTGTTTTTCTGCATCTTTCGTCTATCGTAGAATACGATAATCCGTAATCGGCGCTTATTCCGACAGATTTCCATAAAGATTTATATATTTCTATACCCGCCTTAGTCTCTTTCAGGCATAAGTCTATAAATTCCTGCCTCGTGATTTTAGATTTATTGATTTTATATTTTTTTTCAACATAGCGCTCCGTCGGAAGACCGTTATCGTCGAAACCCATTGGATAAAAAACGTTAAAACCCTTCATTCTTTTATACCTGATAATAAATTCGGCTTGGGAATAACTCATAACGTGTCCGACATGAAGATGAGCGGACGAAACATAAGGCGGGGGCGTATCGACGGAATAAACGCCCTTCAATCCGTCTTTGGAGGAAAATTTGTAAATATCGTTATCTTCCCAGTATTTAGATATTTTCTCCTCTGCCGTCCGGTAATCGTAATTTTTCGGGAAATCCTTAAAATCGATAAAATTATCCTTTTCTTGCATAGTTTTTCAAGTTTAGCAATTTTTTATTAAAAAATCAACTTTAGAAAACAAAAATATGGTATAATACATAAAATGTACCAGGTACTTGCAAGAAAATACAGACCAAGAATTTTCGACGAGATAATAGGACAGGATGCAATCGTCCAGACCCTCAAAAATGCGGTGAACAACGACAGGATTTCTCATGCATACATATTTACCGGAACAAGAGGCGTAGGCAAAACATCCATTGCAAGAATACTCGCCAAATCTATAAACTGCGTAAACGGTCCAACCGTTAACCCATGCGGCGTCTGCTCCGCCTGCGTTCAGATTCAGAACGGCAATTCCGTCGACGTAATAGAAATAGACGGGGCATCAAATACCGGAGTTGATTCCATAAGGGATTTAAAAGAAAGTATAATATATTCTCCGCAAAGTTTCAGGTTTAAAATTTATATAATAGACGAAGTGCATATGCTTTCGAACAGCGCATTCAACGCTCTGCTAAAAACGCTGGAAGAACCTCCCGCTCACGCAAAATTTATCTTTGCCACTACGGAAATTCATAAAATTCCGGAAACTATCCTCTCTAGATGCCAGCGGTTTAACTTTAAGAGAATACCTACTAAAATTATATTCGAAAAATTAAAAGAAATTGCCGCCGCAGAGGGTATCTCCGCAACGGAAGAAAATCTTATGATTATATCGTCGCTTGCCGACGGTTCCCTAAGGGATTCGCTGTCCATTTTCGATACCGCCATATCTTATTTCGGAAACGATATAAAAGAAGACGTTTCTGCGGTGCTTGGACTTACGCCTAAATCTATAATATTTAATCTTATAACAGCAATATTCGCAAAAGACCACGAAAGTTCTATAAAAGCCGCAAGAGAAATATACGAATCAGGAGCCGACGTAAGACAGTTTATGAAACAGGCGGCATTCTATATCAGAAACATTATAGTAGTAAAATTAAATTATAGGGACCTGATTTACGATTTAACGGATGAAGAAATTAAATCGCTTACGCCGTTTGCGGAGCAGAGAACGCTTGAAGAACTTTTGGATATGCTCGATATTATAATCAATGCGGATGTAAAGTTTCAGAGAATTTCTTCGCCTCTGCTTATGCTGGAATTAACAATTTTCAGACTTTTTAACGTTCCGCTGAAAAAAGACGTAACTGAACTTATTTCTAAAATAGACGGATTAGCGGAATTAAGCGTAAAAGTTTTAGAAACGCCCGCTGAACACGGCGAACCGAAAAACAGCCTTGAATCGCACAAAAGCAATGAAATAACGTTTTCTGAACATATAGTTTTAACGGGCGGCAATCCGAATAATGTCCCGCAATATAACCCTGCGTATAAGCAAAATAACAAACAGCCTTTAGAACACGAAAAATTATTCGAACATTTTTCTAAAATGGACGAAAAATTAAACGAACGCGAAAAACAAACAAAACTTGACGGAATTAAACAACCGAACGACCGGCAGGAAATTTTTCATGAAATAAAAAAAAAGGAAGACTTAATCATAGAAAACATTAAAGAAATATTCGGGGACAGCATTGAAAGAATAGATAAAAATTAAACATAATTTGCAAAAAAACAAAAAATTAAATAAAATATATTAAATTATTTTTTAAAAAAATTGAAAAATTGGAGGACTAAATTAAATGTCTAAAAATATCGCCGGAATGTTAAAACAGGCGCAAAAACTTCAATCGGACATGCTTAAAATGCAGGAAGAGTTAGGTTCGAAAATGGTTGAAGCAAGCGCCGGCGGAGGAATGGTTACGGCAAAAGTAAACGGAAAACAGGAACTGCTCGAAATTAATATAGATAAAACCGTAGTAAACCCCGACGACGTCGAAATGCTTCAGGATCTTATAGTGGCTTCAATAAACGAAGCCCTTAATAAGTCTAAGGATATGGTAACGGGCGAAATGTCTAAATTAACCGGCGGGCTTAATATACCCGGTCTTTTTTAACCGCCCGGCATATGTCTTTAAATCATTCGGATTACGTCAAAGATATAGTATTTGCATTCAAAAAACTGCCCGGAATAGGAGAAAGGTCGGCAAGAAGACTTGCTTTTTACTTATTGTCCCAGAATGAATCCGTAGCTTACGACCTTGCCGATGCAATAAAAAATGCAAAACAGAATATAAAATTATGCAAAAATTGCTTTAATCTCAGCTCGGACGATGTTTGCCATATTTGCAATAATCCGTCAAGAAACCATAAACAGCTTTGCGTGGTTGAAAACCCCGAGATAATATACGTATTCGAAAAAAGCGGAAATTACAACGGCTATTATCATGTTCTGCATGGTTTAATCAACCCTCTGGAAGGCATTGCTCCGTCAGACCTCAGGCTTAGAGAACTTACCGGCAGAGTAGAAACCGGCGGTTTCGAAGAAATAATCCTTGCGCTGAATCCTAATTCTAACGGAGAAGCGACTTCGATATACATACAAAAAATTTTATCCCCTTATAACGTTCGTATGTCGATACTCGCACGAGGAATCCCTATAGGTTCCGACCTCGAATACGTGGACAAAGATACTCTGTCCGAAGCCATTAACTATAGAAAAAAATTCGACTAGTTTTATTTTTATTCAATTATTTACATCAACGCCAATTATAAATTATATCTATGTCTTAAGATGTCTAAAAACAAAGTTTTGCTTATTTCCATAGACAATCTGAGATACGACTGCGTAAGCTATATTGAAGCGATTCCGGCAAAACGATTCGGCAAAGCGATCCCAAAATTGCCGATAGAAAATTATTTTTCTGGATTCCTGCTTACGCAGGAATGACTTCGCAGGTTTTAAGGTCTTCACCCAACGGGTGTCATTCCCGCGTAGGCGGGAATCCAGTATTTATTTAACTTTAAAGCCATTTTAATGGTTTCTATCGGCAATTTTGGGGCGATTCGGCATATTGACATATTTGCAAAAAACTAATAAAATATAAGTTTTCAATTATAAAATCTTTATTAATTATTAAGCGGGTCATTTAATCTATCTAATTTAATGTTTGACGGACTAAGCTCGAAACTCGAAAGAGTTTTTAAAAATCTTAAAGGCTACGGAAAGCTGTCGGAAAAAAATATAGAGGACAGCCTTAAGGAAGTTAGGCTTTCTTTGCTTGAAGCCGACGTAAACTACCTTATAGTAAAAGAATTTATAGAATCCGTAAAAAATAAAGCTATAGGCGAAAAAGTAGCCGAAAGCCTTACCCCTGCCCAGCAAATTATTAAAATAATACGGGGTGAATTAGTAGAATTGTTGGGAAACAACGAACCTTTAAACATTAAGGCAAAGCCGCCCGTCATTATTATGCTTATAGGGCTTCAGGGCTCAGGCAAAACCACCACGGCAGGCAAACTTGCGCTGTATCTTCACAGAATAAGACGCAGGGTTTATCTTGTTCCGGCAGACGTTTACAGGCCTGCGGCAATACTTCAGTTAAAAAAAATCGGCTCGAGCATCAATATTCCCGTTTACGAAACCCCCGAAGAAAACGGAAAGGTTCTGCAAAAACCCGACGAGATACTAAAAAACGCTATCGGCATTGCCGAAAAACAGGCATACGACACGATAATCGTCGATACGGCAGGACGGCTTGAAATAGACGAACCTTTAATGGATGAGCTTAAACTTCTTAAAAATAAATTTAACCCCAACGAAATCCTATTCGTGGCAGACTCTATGCTGGGACAGAGCGCCGTAACGGTTGCCAAAACTTTTAACGATGCTCTTGATATATCGGGTGTCGTCCTTACTAAAGTTGACGGCGACGCAAGGGGCGGCGCGGCTCTTTCCATTAAAAAAACCGTTGATAAACCGATAAAATTCATCGGCGTCGGCGAAAAATTGAGCGATTTCGAAGTCTTTTACGGCGACAGAATAGCCGACAGGATACTCGGAATGGGCGACATATTAAGCCTTATAGAAAAGGCCCAGGATTCCATCGACGAAAAATCTGCAAAATCCATCGAAGATTCTCTTAATAAAAAGGATTTTACCGTAAAAGACTTTGCGGAACAGCTTAAAATGATGTCTAAAATAGGCGGCATTACCCAGATAGCCGGTATGATTCCGGGCTTTTCGAAAATTAAAGATAAATTTAACCCCGAAGCGGCGGAAAAAGAAATTGTCAAGATTAAAGCTATCATCGACTCTATGACCGAAAAAGAACGGATTAATCCGGATATTCTTAACGGCGGAAGACGCAAAAGAATATCTCTCGGAAGCGGCACGACCGTTAACGACGTGAATATCTTTATAAATAAATTCGAAGAAATAAAAAAAATTATGAAGTCTTTTAAAAAGAACAAAACGGGTTCTTTAAAAAATATAAATAATATTAAAAACATGTTTAACAAAGGAGATTTCAAGTGGCGGTAAAAATCAGACTTGCAAGAATCGGTTCTCACAAAAAACCTTTTTACAGAATAGTGGCGGCTTCAGGCGAAAAAGCCGTGCAGAAAAAATTCATCGAGATATTGGGGACTTATAATCCCTCTTCTAATACGGGCAGTCAGTTTAATATCGACAAGGACAAATTCGATAAGTGGATAAGCTTAGGCGCTAAACCGAGCGATACGGTTATGTCTTTGGTTAAAAAACAGGGTAAATGAACGACTGCATCTGCATAGGGGAATTTATAAAACCCCACGGTATTTGCGGAGAGCTTTTATTTGCAACGTATAATCCCTTATCGGATGCGCTTGATTCTAACATTCCACTGTTTGTCGAGAAAAATTACGAACTTGAGCCGCTTGAAATCGAAAAAATAAGGCGGGTAAACAAGGGGTATCTAGTTAAGCTTTGCGGCGTTGATTCTATCGAATCGGCCGAAAATTTTAGAAAGGTTCCCGTATATATTAAAAAAACCGATATAAATTTAAACCTTGGCGAATATTTGGTTTCGGATTTAATAGGCTTAAACTGTTTTAACGATAATAACCGAAAAATAGGAACGGTTTCGGAAATTTATCCGGGAGAAGCGGATATAATAGAAATAAAATCAAACGAAGCAACTTATTTAATCCCTATGACCGAAGGCAATATTTCATCTATAGATATTAAAAATTCAAAAATAGCGGTAAAAAACGAAGAAAATTATAAAATATGATTCATCAAATCGACGAAAATAAAAAAGTTATAGACGTCATTTCGATAATGCCCGAATATTTCGAGTCTTTCCTTAAAACGGGACTCATCGGCAGAGCCTTAAAAACCGGACTTATAGAAATAAATATAATTAACCCAAGAGATTTTTCCAAGGATAAACATAAAAGGGTGGACGATAAGATTTACGGCGGCGGAGCCGGTCAGCTTTTAATGGCGGAGCCTATTCTTAAAGCCTACGAATATTCTTTAACCAATTATGCATACAAAAATAAGAAACATATTACGGCAATAATGTCGGCATCCGGGAAATTGCTTGATTCAAGCATAGCCGAAGATATGTCCGGCTATAACCATATAATCATAATTTGCGGAAGATACGAAGGAATAGACGCCAGAGTACCGGATATTACCGGCGGGATTGAAATATCGATTGGAAATTATATATTGTCCGGCGGAGAAATAGCCGCCGTCGTCTTCATAGAAACCGTCGGCAGATATTTTAAGGGATTCCTCGGAAACCCAAATTCCCTTAAAGAAGAAAGCCTTTCCGGCGATTTCGGCAAAATACTCGAATATCCGCAATATACAAAACCAAAGGTATTGAAAGGCAAACCGGTTCCGGATATTCTGCTCGGCGGCAACCATAAGCTGATAAACGAGTGGAGAACGGAAAAAGCACTAAAAAAGACGGCGGAAAACAGGGGCGGCCTCCTTAACGAAAATAGCGGAAAGATCGAATAAAATTTCTAAATATATAAAATTTCAACTAAAAAAATAAAGGAGATTCTAATGAATATCATCGAAAAGATCGAAAAATCGTCTTTGAAAACCGATACGCCCAGATTTAAATCGGGAGATACGGTTAAGGTGCACCAAAAGATAAAAGAAGGTGATAAAGAAAGGATCCAGGTTTATGAAGGGGTCGTCATAGCAAGAAAGGGAAGCGGCTTGCGGTCCGCATTTACCGTCAGAAAAAATTCTTACGGCGTAGGAGTAGAAAAAACTTTTTTAGTAAATTCCCCTCTAATCGATAAAATCGAACTGCTGTATCAAGGGAAAGTCAGGAGGGCAAAGTTATACTATTTAAGAAAGAAAAAAGGCAAAGAAGCTAAAATAGAAAGGCTCGATATGGTTCAACAGCAGTAAATATAAAAATACGATATTTTAATCGATTCTTTTATAAATATTAGTGATATACTTATATTATATATAAGTTAGTTAATATTAAATAAAGGAGGTTTTGTATGGAGAATTCAAAAACGCCGCTCGATAAGTTTACCGAATTTATCGGCACCGTTCTTACCGCAACGGAGGACAGATTTCAAAAAATTCTCGATGAATTTATCGTAACTCAGGATTTTGGAAAAAAAGAGGCCGAGGATTTTTCTAAAAAAATGAAAAATATATATGGTTCCAACAAAACTAAGTTAATGTCTTTAATAGACGAATCGGTGAAAAAAACCCTCAGTAAAGCCGATATAGCGCGAGGTTCGGAAATTAAAGAACTGGAAGAAAAAATAAAAACGCTGGAAGAAAAAGTTAATAAACAGGCTCACCACCATACGGCAAGCGAAAATCACCGCCATACGCATCGTACCGAATAATGAATAACAATAAATAAAAGCATTTTAGTTTTAATTATGGCGTTAAAATCTTACAGAGTTATAATTAAAGGGATAGTGCAGGGCGTAAACTTCCGAAATTTCACAAAACTCGAAGCCGAAAGAATAGGCATAAAGGGTTACGTTATGAATACCCATGACGGTCACGTCGAAGCATTTTTCGAGGGGGACGAAGAAAGCATAAAAGAAATGATTGCTTCTGTTCATGTCGGTCCTCCTTCCTCGAGAGTAAAAGAAGTTAAGCTTTACGAACAGGACGGCATATCTAATTTCAAGGATTTTAAAATCTTAAGGTGAAATCGGAATCGGAAATAGGCGACGGATCCACTATAAGAGTTATTTCGCCTTTAGTTAATTCGGGTCTGTTTTTAATTTCTTCCGTTATCGTCTTTATATCTTTTGTTTCTATAAATTCATAAATTTTGGTAAGTTCCTTAGCATAACAGATTTTAACGTTTCCAAAAATTTCGTTTATATCGGCAAACAGCTTTTCTATGCTTCTTCCCGGCTCGAACAATATAAAAACTCTTTTTTCTTCCTTCAGTTTCACAAGAAGTTTTTTTCTCTTTCCTCCTTTTTTCGGCAAGAAACCTATAAAAGTGAATTCGGAAGTATCTAGTCCGGATGCGGAAAGAGCGGTTAATAAGCTTGAAGGACCGGGAATCGGAACTACTTTTATCCCCTTTTCAATGCATAACCTTACCAGATATGAACCGGGGTCGGATATCATGGGCGTTCCGGCTTCGCTGACGAGAACGATGTTTTTATCTTTTATTATGCTGCTTACTATGCCGTCCGCAGCCGATTTTTTATTATATTCATGATAAGGAATTAAACGGGTTTTTATATGATATTTAGACGTTAATATTCTTGTTTTTCTTGTGTCTTCGCAGGCTATAAAATCCGCCTGCCTCATTACCTTCAGCGCTCTTATCGTAATATCATCGAGGTTTCCTATCGGCGTAGCGACGACGTATAATGCGCCCATAACGATTACGCCCAGTCCCTTAAATATCTGAAATCTATATTTATCGTCCGTTCGGAAATCTTTGCTATTAAGGGCATCCGCCTCTTATACTGCGATTTTTTTATTTTGTCGTATATTTCGTTTACAAGAACTTCGTCATACCCTAAAGATGCGACAACCTCAGGTTTATACATTTTATCTATCAAAAGATACATTATGCCGTCTGCGGTTTCATAAGTAAAACCGAGTTCGGTCTCATCGGACTGCCCTTCCCATAAGTCAGCCGACGGAGGCTTCGTTATTATGCTTTTCGGAATGCCGAGATGCTCTGCAAGCTGATATATCTGAGTTTTATAAATATCTCCTATGGGGTTTAATGCCGAAGCCATGTCTCCGAAAAGCGTTCCGTAACCTAAAAGAAGTTCGGATTTATTGCTCGTTCCTAAAACTAAAGAATTCAATTTATACGAATAATCGTATAAAATAGACATTCTCTCTCTTGCCATTTTATTGCCTTTTCTGACTTTTATTCCGATGTTATCATTCGCCGCCGTCTCATTTTTAAAATATTCGTTTATCTGTTTCGATATATCTACAATATAACGGGAAATGCCGAGCATATTTACGACTTTTAAAGCATCTTCCATACTTGATTCGGAACTGCTTTTATAAGGCATTATCAGGGCGGTTACGTTATTTTTTCCAAGGGCGTTTACCGCTAAAAAGCATGCCGCTGCCGAATCTATCCCGCCGGATAAGCCTAATACTACGCTATTTACTCCAGCCTTTAAAACTTCTATTTTAATAAAATTGGAAAGGTGTTTATAAATGAGGGGAAAATTATATTCGTCAATTTTGGGAAGCTGAATTTTATGTTTCATAACTTTTATTTTTCAATAATAACAAAAGATTGGTGAGCTACGCTGGAATTAGCACAAACGACGCGCGTTTGTATGCTGGACTCCGTCCGTCCGCAAAGCGACGAAGCAATCTCATAACACATTATATATGGTAAATGCCAGGCATTGCATTGTAAAGTGCATAATTCCGTTTATTTATGGTTATTTATAATATTTTCCAGTTCTTTAACAGTCAAATTTAAATTTTCGTCTCTTATAAGAGGAGTTTTAAATCTTTCGTTGTTCAGCAGATTCAAATTTACATCGGCTAAAATTTCTCCTTCTTCAAGATAATCAAGTTTGCTTTCCATGCCTCCGGAAGGATTGAATACGCACGAACCTCCCGAAAATCCTATTCCGTCTTCAAAGCCTACCCTGTTGACGTATATCACGTAACTCTTATAATAAAAGGCGATAACGGAAAGCAGTTCCTCCCACATATTCATAGAATTAAATTTATTAAGACCGGCGGTAATGCCTCTTGCCGGAGATGCAGAATTAACTATAATTATATGCGCTCCTTTATTTACGGCAATATAAGACGCCGAAAGATGCCATGCGTCTTCACAGGTTAAAACGGAAACTTTAACGCCGTTTAAATCGAAAACGCCGAATCCGTCTCCCGGTTTAAAATATCTCAACTCTTCGAACATTCCGTACGTCGGCAGATAAACTTTTCTATGAACGTTGAGCAACATCCCCTTAGAAATACAGCAGGAAGAATTATAAAAATTAAAATCCGCATCTTTTTCTACAAAACCTGCGATAACGGCAATATCCAAATCTTTGGTTTTTTCATAAATATCGGTTAAAACTTCCGATTCGTCGGTATTAATATTTATACCTAAATCGTAAACACTGTCTTTTAAAAAATATCCTGTTAAAGAAAGCTCGGGGAAAACCACAAGATTCGCCCCCTGAACCTTTGCCCCTGAAATAATTTCAACATGGTTTTCGATATTTTTCTTTAAATCCCCGACCTTTGGATTTGTCTGCGCAAGGCAGATTTTAATCGAATTATTTTTTTTCATTTCGTTTATTTATTTTAATCAAGAATATTTTCGAAAAAAATTAATTTAATCGAACTTCGCTCTATATATTCAATCGAAACAATTCCGTAATTTATAAAACTTTTTTCTCTGTCTATATCGGAATTCATTAAAAAAAAATTCGATACGTCTATTATTTTTTTTAACTTCTTTTTATCCACCGCTTCATAAGGCTTTCCAAACTTGCTTTCAAACCTTGTTTTTACTTCTATAAAATTTAAAATCCCGCTTTCGCTTTCCGCAATAATATCTATCTCGTTTCGTCCCTTTCTGAATTTTGTTTTAATAATTTTATAACCTATTTTTTCTAAAAACTCTGCGGCAACGGTTTCTCCTTCGTCTCCTTTTGCTTTATTCAACGATTTGCCGTTCATTATTTTATTATTCATATTCATTTTATATTGTATATCATTTATCTGTATTAGTTAAATCAAAACTTAAAAGTTTTTCTGTGGATCTCTGTTAATCCGTATTTTTTAATGTTGTTTTTATGCTTTACGGTAGCATAGCCTTTGTGTTGTTTAAAGCCGTATTCCGGATATTTCTCGTCCAGTCGAACCATCAACCCGTCTCTGAATACTTTTGCGACTACCGAAGCGCAAGAAACGACTTTCACCCTGTCGTCGCCTTTAATTACAGGTATCACTTTTAATCCGGAAATATCCGATAAACCGTCTGGAACGTCAGGACCGTCTATAATTACGACGTCCGGTTTGACCGATAAACCGTCGAAAGCCCTTTTCATGGAAAGCATGGCCGCTTTCAGGATATTAATTTTATCGATTTCGATATGAGACGCGGCGCCTATGGAATAAGAAAGCGCCGAAGAGACGATAATTTTATAATACTCGTTTCTTTTTGCTTCCGTTAATTGCTTAGAATCCTTAATGCCGGAAGGAATTTTATTTTTATCTATTATCACCGCCGCCGATACTACCGGACCCGCAAGGCATCCCCTGCCGGCTTCGTCTATTCCGCATATTTTTAACGGCATAAATATAATAAATTTTAAATTAAATAATTAAAATTTGGAATTATAAATTTTTATACTTGAAAGATAGCCGGAAAACAGCTCTATTCTTTTAACGCATCTTTCTTTTCCAAGCGCAAATATAATCTCGTATATAGGGGGGCTGACTTTTTCTCCGGCAAAAGCAAGCCTTATGAGCATAGCTTTTTCTTTCATAGTCCAGCCTTTTTTCGACAGAAAATCGTTAAACTCGTTTTTTATCGACTCGATAGACACTTTAAGGCTTTCAAGCGCATTTTCCTTGATAAAAATTTTATCGTCCAATCCGAGTATAAACTCTTTAAAGGATTTTAAAAAGACAAGGTCGTTTTCGTTAAAATTAAATTCGTTCATAACCTGAGGCTTATATTCTATAGTTTCGTTTACGAAAAAATCTAATTTTTGCCTCAATTCGACGAGAGTTTTGGAACGGGATTTAAGCGAATCTACTATAGCGGCGGTTTTTATATCGACGTTCAGCCTGCTTTGCGAATCATCCGTTATATCGTTTATAAGTCCGATTAGGATAAACGGGTCTTTCGATTTTATATAGTGGGAATTCAGCCAGAGCAATTTTTCCGTATTGAATATAGCGGCGGATTTGCTTATATTTTTTAAATCGAAATATTTTATTATTTCTTCCATAGAAAGTATTTCGTCGTTTCCGTGGGACCAGCCAAGCCGAATAAGGTAATTGACTAACGCTTCAGGTAAAAAACCTTCTTTTTTATACTGATTGACCGACGTTGCCCCGTGTCTTTTAGAAAGCCTCTTGCCGTCTTGCCCCAGTATCATGGATACATGCGCAAATTCAGGCGCGTTAAAACCAAGGGCATTATAGAGCATTATCTGCTTCGGGGTATTGCTGACATGGTCGTCCCCCCTTATGACGCAAGTTATTCCGGATAGAGCATCGTCTATTACCACGGCAAAATTATAGGTCGGAATACCGTCTTCCCGGACGAGCACGAAATCGTCTATTTCTTTGTTATCTACGCTTATCAGCTGATTTCTTATCAAGTCTTTAAAAACGGTCGATGCGCTGGAATCCCTATTTACTTTAAATCTAATAACGTGCGGAGTTTTTAAAAGTTCTTCGCCAGGTTTTAACTCGCGGCATCTTCCGGCATACATCGGTTTTTTGTTTTCGGCAATAAGCCTGTTTCTGTCTTCTTCAAGAAGCTCTTTCGAACAAAAGCAGTAATAAGCTTTGCCTTCTTTTAGAAGTTTGTCTATGTAAGAGCCGTAAATTTCGAGGCGATTAGACTGGCGTATAATTTCTTCGTCGGATATAATAGACAGCCACTTGAGGCTTTCTATTATATCTTCTTCGAAAATCTTTTCGGAGCGTTCTAAATCGGTATCTTCAATTCTTAAAACAAACTTTCCGCCGTTATGTTTTGCGTAAACATAGTTAAAAAGAGCCGTCCTTGCCCCTCCGATATGCAGATAGCCGGTGGGACTCGGAGCAAATCTCGTTTTTATGTTATTCATTATAATTTTCTTAATATATAACTATAGAAGAATACCCTACAACACTGGAATAGTCGCCGGTAACTTCTCCCGAATTAGTATAACCTATCAGTTTTGCCTTTGTATGTCCGGCCATTTTGGCTACGTTAAGCATTATTGAGGCTGGAATAAAACCGCACATGGTAATATCGTTTAACCCGACTTTTTCGTATAAGCCGCGGGGATTTAAATCAAGTATCTCTTTAATGGCGATATCGTCTTTTAATCTGGCGGATTCCGCCGGTTCATAATGCGTCATATCCGAACTTGCGACTATTAAAACATCATCAAGCAGATTCAATTTCCTTAAGGCGTTAAATATCGCCTTCGAAGCATTTAATACGTCGTTATACCTTATAAAAGAAACAACTATTGGAACAATACTAAAATCTTTCTTAAAATTATATATGAGCGGTATCTGAACTTCTATGGAATGTTCTTTCAAATGCGCCTGTTCGTCGGCGCTAAACGGACTGTCCGCATCTTTTATTATGGCATCGGCAAGTTCGGCATTAATAGCAACGGAAAAATCTTTAAAATCGTATTTGCCGTTATCCATCACGGAATAACCGGCTCCCATACCGGTATGGTTCGGACCTATAATAATAATATTATTTTTTATATTAATGCTTGAAAATCCGGCATATGCGGTCTTTCCCGAATATACATAACCTGCATGAGGCGATACAATGCCGAAAGCGTTTATTCTTTCTTTCGGAGGAACGATGCCGAAGGAATCTATTAAATTATTTATATTATTCAGCCCTTCGGGATAAAAATAACCCATTGCGGCTGGTTTTCTAATCAATCAACTCACCTTTTTAATAAATTATATCACAAAATCACGCATTGCAAACCTCGACGTAAATCAGAGTTTCGTCCGGATTTACGCTGTCCCCTTCTTTTATGTAAATTTCTTTAATAATGCCGTCTATAGGCGTATGTATCTCGTTTTCCATCTTCATTGCTTCTACTATTAAAACGGTATCGCCCGCTTTTACCGGACTGCCTTCTTTAACCATTATTTTAGAAATTCTTCCCGGCATCGGAGCATAAACATCTCCTTCCCGTTTAGGAGACGGTCTTTTTGACCTTGCAATATTTTCTCCTACAATTTCGCCTCCCGCGCTGGGAACAATTTCCGTAAGAGATTCTATGACGACTTCCTCCATAACTCCGTCCACATTTAAGAAAAACGGTCTTTTTTGATCGGATTTATGGCCTACGCCTGCAATTTTAATTTTATAACTTTCGCCGTGAACGGTAACGTTAAACTCGCTCGGGGCAAGTCCGCCGTCCCTTCCGATATTATCAACGTCGAATTCATCCGGCGTTTTTGATGTTTCGGTTTGCAGAACCGCGTTTAAATCGGTTTCACTCTCGATATTCGAATAATCGGGAAGTTTCCCGTCTTTTCTGTCTTTAAAAAAATCTTCCGCAATTTTCGGAAATAAAACATATGTTAATAAATCTTCGTCCGATAAAATATATTCCTTAATTCCGCCGTAATCCTTATTAAGCTCCGGCTCAAGCAAATCCGCTGGTCTGACGGTTATAACCTCTTCATCGCCAAGAACCTTTTTCTGAACTTCCTTGTTTACTTCCGACGGCGATTTTCCGTAATAACCTTTTAAATAATTTTTCGTCTCGCTTGTAATGACTTTATATTTCTCTCCCGTTATCACGTTAAGCGCCGCCTGCGTTCCGACAATCTGCGACGAAGGCGTTACAAGCGGAGGAAAACCGAAATCTTCCCTGACCTGCGGCACTTCGTAAAGCACCTCCTCCATTTTGTCTAAGGCATTTTGTTCCTTAAGCTGGCTTGCGAGGTTCGACATCATGCCGCCCGGCACCTGCGTAACAATCATATCGGTATTAATACTTGTATATTCGCTTTCGAAAGCGGCATATTTTTTTCGCGCTTTTCTGAAATAATCCGCAACTTCCTTTAATTTTTCGAGGTCAAGGTTTATATCATAGCCCATTTCCTGAAGCGTAAAAACGATTGACTCCGTCGGCGGATGCGAAGTGCCGCTGGCTAAAGACGATATCGCCGTATCTATAATATCCGCTCCGGCCTCAACCGCTTTTAACAGCGACATAGACGCAAAGCCGCAAGTAGAATGGGAATGAATATGAATGGGAATGCCGACCTTTTTCTTTATCATAGCCACAAGTTCATAAGCGTTGGCAGGCGACAAAAGTCCTGCCATATCCTTTATCGCAATAGTATCCGAACCCATTTCTTCAAGTTCGACCGCCATATTTACGAATAATTCGTTAGTGTGCACCGGACTTGTGGTATAACATATCGTGCCTTCCACCGTTTTTTTCTTCTTTTTTGCCGTAAGGACAGCTTTTTTAATGTTTCTGAAATCGTTTAAAGAATCGAATATCCTGAAAACGTCTATGCCGTTATCGGCGCTTAAAGATACAAATTTTTCTACCGTGTCGTCTGCGTAATGCCGATATCCGACCAAGTTTTGACCCCTTAGAAGCATCTGAAGTCTTGAGTTTTTATAAGCCTTCCTTATTCTTCTCAGTCTCTCCCATGGATCCTCTCTTAAAAATCTTAAACAGGAATCAAAAGTAGCGCCGCCCCAAACCTCTAAAGACCAAAATCCGATATTGTCTAAAACATTAGATATTCCAAGTATATCGGGCGTGGTCATTCTGGTAGCCAGAAGAGACTGGTGAGCATCTCTTAATGCCGTCTCCATAACGCCTATTTTTCTAATGTAGGTTTTCTCTTCCATACGTATATACCTCTTTCAATTTATATAACTTGATATAACTTGCTTTATAACTACCCGCTTAACGTCAAATCCCGTAATAGGCAGAAATGGCAGCTGAAATAGCCAGAATTCTGTCGAACGGGTCTCTTTGGGGTTTATAGTCTTTAAGGTCGGGTCTTTCTTCTATAAAATTAGTATCGAAATTCCCCTTTATAAACTCTTTATCCTGAACTATTTTAAGCTGAAAAGGAATCGTCGTTCTTACGCCTTTTATTACGAACTCGTCTAACGCCCTCTGCGCGCGCCTGACCGTTTCCTCCCATGTACGCCCGCCCACAGTAAGCTTTGCAATCATCGAATCGTAAAAAGGCTGAATCGTATAATCTTTATAAACAGCTCCGTCAATCCTGACTCCTATTCCTCCCGGAGAGTAATAAGCCGTAATTTTACCCGTGCTCGGAGCAAAATCTTTTCTTGGGTTTTCCGCGTTAATCCTGCACTCTAAGGCATAACCTCTCATCGATACGTCTTCCTGCTTAATGTCAAGCTCCTTTCCCATGGCAATTTGAATCTGCTCCCCGACGATATCTATGCCTGTTACGATTTCGGTAACCGAGTGTTCTACCTGTATGCGCGTATTCATCTCCATAAAATAATAATTTCCGCTTCTATCGACTATATATTCGATTGTTCCCGCATTTCTATAATCGCAGGCTTTAGCGGCTTTTATGGACGACTCGCCCATTTTTTGTCTCATTTCTTCGGTAAGTATCAATGACGGCGCTATTTCTATTAATTTTTGATGCCTCCTCTGGATAGAGCAGTCCCTTTCTCCCAGATGAACAATATTCCCGTAATTATCCGCAAGTATTTGAAATTCGATGTGGTGGGGCTTCTCGATATACTTTTCTATGAACACTTCAGGATTTCCAAATGCCTTTTCGGCTTCGGAACGGGATAACGATAAATTCTTTATAAGTTCCGCATCGTTATAACAAATTCTAATCCCTTTACCGCCGCCGCCCGCCGAAGCCTTTATCATAACCGGATACTTTATTTTATTTGCAATATCGATTGCTTCTTCCTCGGATGAAACTCCGCCTTCGGAACCTTCGACTACCGGAACGCCTACCGAACGCATAAGTCTTTTAGACTCAATTTTATCTCCCATCATAGCAATCGATTTTGATGACGGTCCGATAAAAACAACCCCTCTTTTTTCGCAGACTTCAGGAAGTTTAGGATTTTCGGATAAAAAACCGTAACCGGGATGAATTGCATCTGCGCCGGTGTTGACGGCGAGATCTACTATTCTATTAATATTGAGGTAGCCGGAGATTGGACCCGGTCCGACAAGATATGCTTCATCCGCTTTTTTAACGTGCAGGGCATAAGCATCCGCTTCGGCATAAATGGCTACGGTTTTAATACCGAGCTCCTTGCATGCCCTAATCACCCTCGAAGCAATTTCTCCCCTGTTGGCTATTAATACTTTTTTAAATTGTTTCATAAAATTTAAAATAAAAAGTTGATAAAATATCGGTTAAAGTGTTTTGTAGTAAAGAGTCTGAACAATAAGAAACGGCGGTTAAATTTTTACAAACAGCGGTTGATGATTAATTTTAAACCATTATTTTAAAAAAGTCAATAAAATATCGACACATAAAATATCGACACCCAAATCCCGATTTAGAAAAATATTTATATATTCCAATGTTAAGTAAATCTGGATTCCTGCTTACGCAGGAATGACACCCGTTGGGTGAAAAGTTAAATTCCTTAATTGTCATTCCCGCGCAGGCGGGAATCCAGAAAATAAATTTCTAAATCGGGATTTGGGCGACATATCATTTGATTGATTCGGCGGCTTCTTCGGCGGAAATGAATATTTCTTTTCTCGTTTTAAGGTTTTTTAAGGTGAGCTTTTTTTCGGAGGCTTCCCTTCCGCCTATTACGGCAATATACTCTATTCCTTTTTTATCGGCATATTTTATCTCTTTTCCGATATTAGGCCCTTCCGAAACGGATAATTCGGCATTAATTCCTTTCAGGCGGAAAAATTTTGCGGTTTTTAAGGCGGATGTTCTTTCGCTTTCGCTTAGATAAACGATATAAAGCCTTACCGGCGAAGAAAGGGATTTAAATATATCTTTATCCCTTTCAGTAACGATATCTATTATTCTTTCGACGCCGAAGGATATTCCGCAGGCGCCTTCGGGACGGCTTCCGTAAAGTTCGACCAAGTTATCGTATCTTCCCCCGGCGGCAAAACTTCCTATGGAGATGTCCTTAGATTTTATCTCGAAAATAGGTCCGGTATAATAACCTAACCCTCTTACCAAAAGCGGGTCGAATTTTATAACGTTCAAGCCTTCGCAAGCTCCGGCTTTTCGCTCATTTTCTATTATGAATGAAAGCTCTTCTATGCCTTCGTTTGTTTTATTTTTAATAGATTCGTCTTTTACATATTCGTTAATTCGCTCTTTTAATGCCGTAAGTTTCTTTGCATCGTCCAGCCCGGGGTCTAAATCTATGAGCCGCATAAACGAACGGTAGTTTCCTTCTCCGATGCCGTTTTCGTTAAATTCTTTAATTACTCCGGCTTCTCCGATTTTTGCAGTTTTATCGAGCGCCCTTAGCGCGGCGTCTTTTTTGCTTTCGTCTATGCCTGCGGCGTTAATTATGCCGTCGAGTATTTTCCTGTCGTTGATAACTATTTCATAATTTCCCATACTTAGTTTTTCTAGGGTAAAAACCGCAAGGTCGAGCAGTTCGAGCTCGACGTTCATTGAATAAGAACCGATTATATCCGCATCCGCCTGATAAAACTCCCTGTATCTTCCCGCCTGCGTATTTTCGTACCTGTAAACTTTGCCTATTATGTATCTTTTAAACGGTTTGGTAAGTTTTTCGGCGTTGGTAGCGTAATAACGCCCTAAAGGAGACGTAAATTCGAACCTCAAACCGAGTTTGCGTTTTGCTTTATCCTCGAAAACATATATCTCTTTTTCTATTTCGCTTCCGCATTTTCTCGAAAGAAGCTCGAAATATTCGAAAACGGGGGAATCTATTTCGACGAAGCCGTAAAGAGCAAAGGATTCCCGTATGGTTTCCATAACCTTTCTTCTTAAAACCATCTCTTCGGGAAGGAAATCCCTCGTCCCTTTCGGCGGCTGTATAAGTTTGCTCATATTACAGCGCTATATAGGCGCAACCTTCTTTTGAAAGTTTGGCAATCTTTTCTACGCCGGCCGGAACTATCTTAGCGTAATCGGGGATATCGCCGTCTTTAAGTTCGAACATGTTCATCGCATTGCGGCAGACGAAAATATTTACTTTTTCGTTAAGAACGGTCCTTAACTGTTCTTTAAGCTGGGAATGGTGCAGCAGGGAAACCACGGCAGGACCGAATACCACTACGTTTATTTCTTCGGTTTCGCTTATTGCGCTAATATTTTTAATCACGCTCATTAAAAGACCCGGGTTAATAGTTCCGTTTGACGTCTGGATAACGTATTTCATAATCTTCCTCCTTTTTTAAATATATTATAAAAACTTTGGGGATCTAAACTTGCTCCGCCGACCAAAACGCCGTCTATATGAGGCTTGCCCATAAGCTCTTCGATATTTGCTTCCGTTACGCTTCCGCCGTATATAACCCTTAATTCGCCTATAGAAAAACCTGATTTGATATAATCGTAAATAAAACCGTGCATGGCTTCTCCGTCATCCGCTTTTATCGGCATTCCCGTGCCGATAGCCCATACCGGTTCATAAGCGACTATTAAAGAAGACACGCTCTTCCCTTTAACCGAGTTGAGTCCGACGGCAAGCTGATTTTCGACAAATTTTTCCTGACCGTTTCGTTTTCTTATCTCCAAATTTTCTCCGACGCATAATATAGGAATTATTCTGCCGTCGTTATAAACCGCCCCTATTTTTTTACCTATAAGTTCGTCGCTTTCCCTAAATATATTCCTCCGTTCGCTATGCCCTATTATAGCGTAATCGCAGCCGCATGATTTAATCATATCGATGGAAACTTCGCCGGTATGGGCGCCGCTTTTTTCGAAATAAACATTCTGCGAAGATAATTTTATGAAATCAAGATAAGGTTCGATTATATTAAGGGTTTCGCAGAGCGAAGTAAACGGCGGCGCAAATATAAGCTCTGAATCTAAATCGGAATCGCCTGCGCTAATTTTATCTTTTAAGCCGTTGATAAGGTCTAAAAAAACGGCGAAATATTTCCTTATGTCTTCATTTGTCTTGTTCATTTTAAAATTTGCGGCAATTATCTTTTTTTTCATAAAATGTAAAGGGTTAAATCTGCGAAACTACCGAATGACATCTTCCGCAAATATCCGGATATTCTTCGTATGTTCCTACGGTAACGTCGTATTTCCAGCATCTTGCGCATTTCTTTCCGCCTTTTTTTTCGACTTCCGCTTCCGTTATATCGCTTGCCGATTTATCTTTCTTTTTTAGAACAATTCCGGATACTATAAACAGGTCTTTTAATTCATCGGCGTCTATTTTACTTAACAACTCGTAATCTTCGCTGCTTGCATTTAAAATAATTTTTGCCTCAAGTGAACTTCCAATGAATTTTTTAGCCTTTGCTTTTTCTAAAGCCGATAAAACAATGCTTCTTATTTCTATTAATTTATCGAATTTCTCTTCTATTTCAAAATTTTCGAAAGTTTCGTCCGGTTCGTCAAATTTTTCAAAAAAAATGCTTTCCGGCTTTAAAGTCTTTTTAAAATACCCCCAGGTTTCCGAAGCGGTAAAAGGAATAACAGGAGAAAGAAATTTTATAAATACGTTTAGCGCATAATTAAATACCGTCTGCACGGCCCTCCTTTTAACGGAATTTCTTCCTTCCGCGTAAAGCGCGTCTTTGGCTATATCTAAATAAAAAGAAGAAAATTCAATTAAAAATTTATAAATTCCCTGATAAACAAGATGAAAATCGAAATTTTCGTAATACCTGAAAATATCCTGCGAAATAAGGGTAATTCGATGCAATGCATATTTGTCCAATGCGGATAAATCTTCGTATTTTATCGAATCGACGGTTTCATCGAAATCATATAAATTGCCAAGCATAAAACGCAGGGTATTCCTTATCTTCCTGTATCCTTCCGAAAGCCTTAGTATTATTTCCTGCGATATTCTCATATCGTTTTTGTAGTCTTCGGAGGCCGCCCACAATCTTAAAATATCGGCGCCGTATTTATTGATTATTTCGTCTGGACTTATAACGTTGCCAAGAGATTTAGACATTTTTTTACCCGAACTGTCAACGACGAAACCATGCGTTAAAACGGTCTTATAAGGCGCTCCGTCATCCGTCCCGACGCCTATTAAAAGGCTCGAATGAAACCATCCCCTGTGCTGGTCGGAGCCTTCAAGGTATAAATCTGCAGGAAAACCGGCGGATTTAATCTCTTCGTCGTTTTTAAGAACGCAGTAATAGCTTACCCCGCTGTCAAACCAAACGTCGAGTATATCTTCCTCTTTTTCAAATTCTTTGGAATCGCATTTTTCGCATTTAACTTCTTTTTTGCTTAAATTTATAAAATATTCCGCGGGCTTGTCGAACCAGATGTCCGCCCCGTATTTTTGGAATTCGTCTGCTATCTTAAGCGTAAGGTCGTAATCTATATATGCTTCGCCGCATTTTTTGCAGTAAAATGCCGTTATAGGAACGCCCCACGACCTCTGTCTCGAAACGCACCAGTCGGGTCTCGTTTCAAGCATACCGGAAATCCTGTCTATGCCCCATCCGGGTATCCATTTTACTTTTTCGAGTTCGTCTAAGGATTTATTCCGCAAATTATTTATTCCCATAGAAATAAACCACTGCTTTGTGGACCTTAAAATTACCGGATGTTTGCATCTCCAGCAGTGGGGATAGGAATGGTCTATTTTTTCTTCCAGAACTAACGCTCCGGCCTCTTTAAGTTTTTCTATTACATACGGATTAGATTCAAAAACATGCATTCCCGCAAACGTATCGATGTCCTTTAAAAACCTGCCTTCGTTATTTATGGGAGCATAAGCGGGAAGATTATATTTAAGTCCTACGGCATAATCGTCGTCGCCGTGACCCGGTGCGGTATGGACGAGTCCGGTTCCGGCATCTTTTTTTACATGGGAACCGAGTATAAGCAATGAATCCCTGTTTATAAAAGGATGGCGCGCTTTCTTATTTTCAAGATTTTTGCCGTTTGTTTTAGCAATAACTTTAAACTCGGCATAACCGAATTTTTTCATCAATTCTTCGGCGAGGCTTTCTTCGAGGATAAAAATTTCGCTTCCGTTATCTACAAAAGAATACTCGAAGTCGGGGTGTAAAGATATAGCAAGATTGGACGGAATAGTCCACGGCGTAGTGGTCCATATTAAGGCAAAAACGTCTTTGCCTCCGGTTTTAGAATCATCGATAATATCCGTAAGGTCGGAGTTTATCCTGAACTTTACGAAAATAGACGGCGAGGATTTTTCGGCGTATTCGACCTCGGCTTCGGCAAGCGCCGTTTTGCACGACGAACACCAGTATATCGGTTTATTCGCCCTGTAAAGTCCTCCGTTTTTTATAAAATCGGCAAGTTTCCTTACCGTATTGGCTTCATAGGCATAATTCATGGTAAGATAAGGGTTATCGTATCTGCCTATACTTCCAAGCCTTTTAAATTCCTGCCTCTGAATATCTACAAACCTGCCGGCATATTCCCTGCATAACTTTCTTTTTTCGCTTTTTAAAATCGAGTCTTTAGACTTTAAAGTTTTATCTACGTTATGTTCGATAGGAAGTCCGTGGCAGTCCCACCCGGGAATAAAAGGCGCGTAATATCCGGACATCAGCTTAAACCTGATTATAATATCCTTTAATATTTTATTTAAAGCGGTTCCAAGATGGATGTGCCCGTTTGCGTAAGGCGGACCGTCGTGAAGAATAAAAGTTTTGCGCCTGCTTTTTGCCTTTTCTATTATATTTTTATAAAGACCGCTTTCCTCCCATTCTTTAAGAAATTTTTCTTCCGTAGCCTTTAAATTTGCCTTCATCGGAAAATCTGTTTTCGGCAGGTTCAAAGTGTCTTTATAATCCATAATAGTCCTTTATTGCTTTGTAATTGCGAGCGTTAGCGAAGCAATCTCCTTTATTAAATTTCTAAATTAAATCCTCATTTACGCAGTTCGTTAAATCCCCGTTATCTATCCAGCCGTTTATATTTTCGGCGCATATGCGGGAAATATCCGCAATAGATTCATATGTAGCGCCGCCTATGTGCGGAGTAGCTACAACGTTAAAATGAAATATATCGTCGCTTATATGAACGGGTTCTTCCCAGAACACGTCAAGACCCGCTCCTTTAATTTTTCCGCTTTTTAATCCTTTTAAAAGAGAATCTTTATCGATTAATCCTGCCCTTCCTACGTTTATTACGCATACGCCGGATTTCATCAAACCTACAGTTTCGTCGTTAATTAAATTTTCGGTATTTTTTTCTAATGGAACGGCAAGTACGATATAATCTACCGACGGCAAAATTTTTTTAAAATCGTCGTCAACCGTTCCGGCGAACTTAATTCCAAGCTTTTCGGCATAACCGGCCCCAGGCTTGCCGTGTTTCAAGCCGTAAATTTCGGGCTTAAACGGCTTCAAAATTTTTATTAATTCCTGCCCTATGCCGCCGAGTCCGACAATCCCGATTTTTTTTTCCGAAATGCTGTGTCCTATAGGCTGATTAGCGACGCCGTGATTTATAGAGTTAACGCATCCGTTATAATCTCTTGCAAGCGCTAAAATAAAAAACAGGGACAATTCGGCAACCGAAACTGCGTTATAAGTACCCGCCGTAGGCGCATTAAATACCAAAACGTCCTTTTTCGATGCATAACCCATATCGACGTTTTCGTAACCTATGCCAAACTGCTGTATAGCTTTGACGTTGGGCAAAGACAAAATATCTTCCCCTATCGGAATTCCGGCATTGACTATTAAAACTAAATTTTCTGAATTTTTAATATTATCGGTTTCGTTTAAAAAATCCTCTTTATTTGAATAATGCCTAACATTATGACCGTCAAGAAAAGGTTTTAATATATTATACATTTCTCTCGATCTTAATATCGCGACAATATTCATAATAATTTGTAGATTTTGTTTATTTTGTTATTTTTTTGCAGATTTTACCGCTTTTTTCATGGATTTTTTTGAAACTTTTTCTGCCACTATTATAGTTTTAACGCTCGGCTGTGCCGTGCTGCCTTTTAAAGATCCCTCGCCGGTGCAGAGCTGGATTTTTTTATCGTATGTATATTTATCGGGACAGATATAGATATGATTTTTACCTTTAAATTTATTCACTTTAGTCTGCGGCAAAGCATCATATCCCTTTAAACTGCCTTTACCGACGCAAAGCTGTATTTTAGGATTATACGAATATCCTAACGGACAATAAAACCTGGCATAAGATATTGCCGAAAAAATAGATACCGATGCAATAACGGCTAAAACCGAAAATAATGCCGAAACCGCTAATGATTTAAAGCTTTTCATAGATTAAACCCCCGTTTAAATTTAATTTAAATTATTATAACATTAAAGGCATAGTTTGTGAATATTTTTATAAGGCTTTTTATAAGGCTTTGTTTTCATAAGGCTACATTAGAGAACCGTCGTAACTTACGAGACCCGTAACCGGATAAATATAAAAGGTCAGCTGGGACGGCGAAGCGCCGAAGGATAAAGATATCGGCGTGGAGGCGTTATTGCCGTACGGCTGAAAAACGGCGCCGCCTGTAGATGGACAAGGATTGCCGTTGCTTTGAAACGTTCCGGGCGCGCCCTGCGAATTAAAGGCGATATAGTCTGCCGTGAACCCCTGCCCCTGCACGCCGTAACTTATGCCGTAATTCATAGTTACGTAAAAATTATCGGCGGTTTGCGCTAACGGATTTACAAGCGGCTGAAGAGAAGAATTAATTGAAGTACCGTTGCAGGCGCACACCGCGTAACCCGAATAAGCCGTGCCGCTGCTCCCCAGAGTGCACGAAGGATTTGAGCCGGTTGCAGAAAACGCTACCGCCGTATATGTAAAATGGCTCATAGCATAATTTTGGGCATATCTTAACGCAGATTGAATCTGCCTTTCGTACATTCCCCTGTCGCTCGAAACCGCCGAATTCAACCCGATAGTCCCGATAATCCCCAGAACGCCTAGCAAAATTATTACCATCATTATTTCTACTAAAGTGAAACCCTTTCTATTCATAGTATTTAAATTATATCATTATTGCGGTATTTTTTTTAAATATGTTAATAACTTTTAAAATGTCTATATATAAATAACTTTTAATTTGTCTATTCCTTAACTAAAAATAATAATAAAAT
>DAHVOJ010000120.1 GCA_027318865.1 bacterium
CGATAAAATAATTTTCATGTAATTTATTTACGCATATTATATTTTTTCTTCCTCAGGTATATTTAACCCCGAAGAGTCATTAATACGTTCATTTATTTATAATCTCTTATTGGGTAAGTTATATGTAAATTATAACATATTATTAGTAAAATCTGCATTCATTCAGTTCTTAAAATGCCGATAGAAATCTCTAAAACGGCTTTAAAGTTATATAAAAACAAAAAAAGAATAATAAATCAGCAATAAGGCATATTATCAGGCAGACTTGATTAATCAGGCATCATATAAAGTTATTTTCTGAGTTTTAATATTATATATATGACACTACCATCCGAACAGCTTAATAAATCATATTATCAGCCTATAACTGCTATAAATTCCGCAATAACTTTATAATCGTTTTCCGTTGCATTTTCAAGAATGATATCATCAAACTCTTTATTTTGCGGAGAAAGTATTATTTTTTTATGCGAAAATTGTCCGTTTTCTTCTGAATATTCTTTTTCGCTTTTAT
>DAHVOJ010000121.1 GCA_027318865.1 bacterium
TCTTTTATCTTATGAAATTATTGAAGATAAAGTTTACCTATATACCGTTGGAACACATGAAAATTTCTATAAAGATTTAAAAAGAGACCGTTTAAAATTTCGTGTCAGTCTGGTATAATCTAATCTTATACAAGGAGACTGACAAATGAAGCAAAGAACCGAACCTATTTTCCAAGAACTTAAGAAAAATTCCGCATTCGACTTTAACCAGGCGGTTAAAGATTTAATGTCCGGCAAAAAACTTACCGGAGAAGACGGAGTTTTAACCCCTCTAATCAAAGAGCTGGTAGAAACAGCCCTCATATTCTTTTGCTGAAAAGCAGTGCTTTTCAAAACATGCAAAAGAATATATGCCGAAGTAGAATCTCACATAGCTCAGGATGCTCTTTCAGGCAAAGCTAACAGAAGAAACGGCTATAATACCAAAACAGTAAAGACCCATTCCGGTTCTTTCGAACTGGATACCCCCCGTGATAGAAGCGGCTCTTTTGAACCCTAGATGGTCAAAAAG
>DAHVOJ010000012.1:0-7527 GCA_027318865.1 bacterium
ATAAGATTAAAAGATTCCCGGATTTCTTCCCCGAATATTCCTCCAAAACCCTTATTCCCGTTATTGCTTCTTTATCTATGAAGCCTAATACCGTTAATCAGCTTACCAGAAACAAAATATACGCTATGGCATACCGCGAATGGGACTATATGGATATGCTGAATTTCGATAAGTTGAATAAAAAATAAGTGGAAGTTCACTTTAAATAATATGTATATTAGCTTCCTATTAAATCGACCGCAGGCATAAATTTTATTTTCGTGTTTTTATAAGCCGTTTCGAAATTAAGCGAAAGATTTATTATCCATGCTTCTTTGGGATTGTACTTTTCTATAAAGCTCCTAAGAGACCTTGTAATAACCGGTTTTTTAAGTTCGGAAGCTTTTGCTTCGGCTGGTATAATTTCGTTTCCCTTATTAATGATGAAATCGACTTCGCCGCCGTCTTTCGACCTCCAGAAATGAACGGAAGAATTGCCGTATTTAAACTTATCGTATAATGCGTTAAACACGAAATTTTGAAAAATAAATCCGGCAGAGTCAAAATAATCGATATTTCCAAATTGTCCGATACTAAAATTTCTAAGTCCCGTGTCGTTGAAATAGACCGCCGGCGACTTAGTAATTTCACTTCGTATATTTCTGTAAAACGGCGTAACTAATCTAATTATAAAGGTTTTTTCGGCGTAAGAAATATAGTTCTTGATTGTTGGAGCGGATATTCCCAAAGTTGTAGAAAGCTCGTTTATATTTATTAGTTTGCCGGATTGCGACGCCAGTATCCTGATTAAATTTTTAAAAGCGTCTATCTTTTCGACATTTAACAGATATGAAATATCCTTTTCGATATAACTCTGAAAAATCTCGTTTATTATACTTGTCTTTTTAGCGAAAGTTTCTTCGATAGCGACGCGCGGATAACCTCCATAGTTTAAATATTCAAGCAGAAGTTTTTTGGCGGTCCCTTTTTCTATCTTAAAATAATCCGAAAGCCTGTCAGCATATTTATAATCTGTCTTAAAATTTACAAATTCTTTAAAAGATAGTGTGTTGACTTCAAAAATCTGTTTTCTTCCCGTAAGCGATTCGTGTATTTTTTCCTTAAGCTCAAGGCTTCCGGAACCGGATACGATAAATTTATGCGGCATGTGCATATCGTAAATGCCCTTTAAAAATAGTCCGGCATTTTCTTTTCGCTGGATTTCGTCTATAAATACGAATGCGCGGTCTTTGCCTCCGGTTTCGAGATTTATTTTATCTATGAGGGAGATTTGCGATTTAAAATAAGGGACATCTTTTTCAAAATCTAAACTTAAAAAGAGCGTTTTTTCGCCTTTTTTATCAAGTTCGCTTTTTAAGGTTTCCATTATAGTAGTTTTGCCCGCCTGTCTTGGTCCCGTAATAAGCGTAATTTCTTTAGCGCTTAAATGTTCTAAAATGTAATCGTATTCCGTTCTTTTTATAAACATACTTATATTTTAGCACGAGAAAAATATAAGTCAAGGATAGATGGGGGGCAAATACAGATAAAAGTAAGATAATAAATAAATCGGACGCCATTTCGTCGACGCCATTACAAAGAGACGTTAACCTATTCTAGCCTATAAGGGCTGGAAACTGGTTTGCGATATTAATTTACTTTTTAAAAATTTTTACGCCGATTATTTCTTTAAACATCAGAAATAAAAAATAGGTATTAGTATATAAATATCGCCATAACAGTCTTTTTGGCTCCTGAAAAAGCCTGAACAGCCACTCTAGGGATAAATCCTGCATCCATTTGTATGCTCTTTTTGCAGTTCCTGCATACACGGGGAAAGCGGCGCCGACGCCCACCATTACGCCTTTTTTTAACTTGTTTTTCATATCGGCCATCCATATTTCCTGTTTGGGGCATCCGAGCGAAACGAAAATTATATCGCTTTGCGCATTATTTATCATACCAGCGGTTTCATTTTTCTCGTTTTCCGATAAATCCCGAAACGGCGGACTGAAGGAGCCGGATATTTTAAGAGCGGGCAATTCTTTTTTTGTCCTTTCTATTATTTTTTTCAGAACCGTATCCGTCGAGCCGTAAAAAAAAACCGAAAGACCTTGGTCTGAGGCTTTTTTTAATAAATCAGGGAAAATATCCATCCCTGCAACCCTTTTTTGTTCGATGCCGTATAAGAGTTTTATCGATTTTGCCACAGGCATGCCGTCAGGCGCGGCTATATCTGCATTGTTTATGATATTTTTAAAGTCGGGATTATTAACCGCCTCGATTATGGAGTGGACGTTTACGAGGCAGACGTAAGAAGATTTTTGTTGTTTCGATAAATTGGAGGCCGCATCTAAAAAACTGTCGTAGGAGCCTGCCGATATATTCAGAGATAAAACTTTTTTAGTTTCTAAGTTTTTCCATCCGTTTCCGTATGCTACCATAAATTTATACCCATTTTTCCTTATTGCGGTCGTAAATAAAGAGGTTTTTTTTATTTAATTTTTTTTTGATAAAATCGGGGAGATACCAAACTATAATATCGAATATTAAAAGGGGAATCAAAAGAAAATTGAATCGTTCGGCAAAAGACTTAATCTCTTTCACATATAATGTTTTATCCGAAGATATTTGATTGCGGTGGAATTTGAAACCGCCGATATATGAATTAACGATAGATAACTCGGATACGGAACTAAAGCAATACCATAAATAATAATCTCCGGCTGCTTTAAAACCGATAAATTTCTTCCAATCGACGTATTTGTTCAGACTGCTATGCCATATTGTAGATTCCTGCTGGATAAAGCGGTGCATAGTGCCGTAAACCCCGGATTTAATAAATTTTTTTCTGTATTTAGACGGTAAGTCGTTATATATTATTTGCGACTTTTCGTTATAAAATATCCTTAAGCCCGTAAGCCAGAGGACCTTATGCTCTCTAAAAATATCCACGGAAACGTCGATCGCTGCTTTATGGTAATAATCCCCGGCATTGATATAGGATAAATATATTCCGTTTGCTATAGAAAATCCTTTGCATAATGCATCGTAAAGTCCGGAATCTTTTTCGGATATCCAGTAATCGACGACATCCCCATATTTTTTTATAATATCGAGCGTTCCGTCATTGCTTCCGCCGTCTATAATTATATATTCGATATTAGTATAGGTCTGGCTTATTACGCTTTGTATGGTTTCTTCTATATAGTCGGCTCCGTTATAAACCGCCGTTATTAAGGTAACAAGAGGCCGGTCGGGCGTGTTTATTTTAAAGTGCCCCGATTTTCTCAAACCGCCTTCCAATTTATCGTTTTGTTGATTATTTCCTGTTTGAGGGCGCGAATTAAAAGTTTTTTCTATATAGTTCATTATTTTTTATGTGTAATTTTTTTTATTCCGCTATATATTTCGTTTATTATCCTGTAAACGGTAATTTTAAAAAATCTTGTTATTGCGTTAGATTTTCTTTTGTAATTTATGAAATCTTTTACTTCCCAGTCCTGTTGAGCGGCGAGATATCTTATAGGTTCGGGATGGAACTGCAGATTTTTCCTATCGACGAGTTCGAGGAAGTTCAAATCGTTGAAAATATATTTGTCAACTTTAGGGCTGAAATTAAAAGCCCATATTTTGAGTTTCCGGGTTAATTTGGATTCGTTAATATTTAAGGTATTCAGTTCTTTTTTATAATTATATTCTGGTTTTAAAGCTTTTCCGTAGTGATATATTTTTACGTTTTTCGGCATTTTAACGGCATTGCCGTTTTCTAACGAAATAGCTTTTCCGCCTATTTCCGCAAAACCGGTTGCGTCTCCGGAAGAAAACACGGTTTTATCGTTTCTAATAATTCTTGTTTCTTTATCGTAATAAAATATTTTTTCCATATATTCTTTTTTAGGATAGCTGAAAAAACCGCCGAAGAAATGCATATAATTAAAAACAAAACCTTTAACGGAAGCATCGTTTTTATTTTCTTCGAGGATTCTTAATATACCGTCGTAATCTTTTTCGTGAATCAGTTCGTCTCCTTGAAGATAAAATCCGAAATCTCCCGTAATATGTTTAAGACTTTCATTGGTTTTATTGGAATGTATTTCACCTCTTAATTTGGCGGTTTCATTCCAATCGGAATCGTATATTTTTATCTTGGAATCGTTAATATTTTCGACAAGTTCCTTAGTATTATCCGTAGAATCGCAAACTAAAACTATAAATTCGTCCACTATCGGGAGAAGCGATTTAATAGATTCCACGAAAGGGTAGTGCAGTGACGAACCGTTTCTTATATATGTAAATCCAGATAGTCTCATAAGATTATAAAATTTTCTAATTATAAAAAGTTTTTAAATTTTTTCTTTTATGTGTTTTGTATGCGCTATACCTAAATCGTATTCCTTTATGGTATCGTTATATATTTTTTCCGAATTGAAGAGACGCACGGCTCTTTCGCGTCCCTTTTCGGATTCTTGTTTCATCAGTCCGGGGTCGTTTGCATATTTTTTAAAAGCTTCTTTAAGCGCGTAAGGGTTATCCGGCTTCGCTAAAATGCCTGTATCTCCGTACAATTCCGGCATTCCGCCGCTGTCGGCGGAGACGCATGGTTTTTTCATCAGCATATATTCAATATTATTTAAACCAAAAACTTCCTTCGTCGCATATGAAACTGCAATATCGAACATATTTATAAACGGTCTTACGTCGCTCTGATAGCCCCAGAATTTTACGCTGTTTTGAAGCTTTTTATCTGAGGTCTGTTTTAGCAGGTTTTTTTCGTTCTTTCCGCTTCCGACTATATGAAGCATTACCGGCTTGCCGGCTAATAGAGGATTTCGCCGCCCTGCCCCCCTGTCCGTTTCCTTGACCGCCTCCGCCGCTTTAGTTTCTTTACTTAATAATTCTAGTGCCTCGATAAGATATTGCTGTCCTTTTTCCACGGTAAGCCTGCCGGTTATGCCTATATTAAAAAACCCTTCATATCCTTCCGCCTTTTTATTATAATCGGAAAACCTGTCGGGGAGGGTATCATAGGCTTTTCCCGATTTAGAAATTATCTCGTTTAAATCGGGACGGCTAAATTTAAAGCCGAATAATCCGTTAACAAGATTTTCTATGAATCCGGGTTTATAATTTAAAAAAGACTCGGTTCGAAAATAGTCTTCAATAAAATAATTTTTTAAATCGTCCGATATAAAAAGCAGCCTATCGGCAAGGGCGTAATAAGGATAGCCGCAGTAAGTGTTTATTCGGGATATTACAGGTATGCCGAGGCGTTTTCCGGCGATTACTCCTAGATAGCAGCCCGTCGCAAGGTGCGTGTGTATAACGTCTATTTTATGCCGCCTGCAGACGCCTATTATTTTTCTAAGGGCAAAAACGTTTTTTCTTTCTGGGTCGATAGCCGAAAAATAAGGAACGTTTACGGAATTTAAAACGTTGCTCAGCTTGCCGTTAAAAGAGTGTATAAAGAAATAGGCGTTATTTCCGTGTTCTATCTGTGTTTTGGCAAGATAGGCGGCGGAGTTTTCCGCTCCTCCCCAGCCTCTAGACGATATGATGTGAAGAATATTCATTATATGTTTATGTTTATTAGCATTTAGCAATGATTAAACCATTTTTAAAATAAAATTATATCTATTTTTAAGATTTATGGCAAATTTTTAAAATGGGGGGCGGATTTATTTATTTTTTATTTTGCCTGCAATATTCGGTCATCGGAATTCCTATCCAAGTATTTTTGCCCGATTTTTAATCAATGAAGTTAAAATATACAGAATTGCCTCAATTTATAGCACAATTTTAATTTTTATTTTGATAAAATGATTTTGAATACCTGTTTGTTTATATAAAATCTAATAAAAAAATTTTAAATAAAATTATGGCATAGTTTTTGCATTAATAATTTCATATTAAATACGTAAAAAAATTTTTAAAATAGGGGGATATATGAAATTTAACAAATTATTTTCAGGATTTATGATTTTTGCAGTATTTTTTTCGTTATTTATTTTTGCCGTTCAGAAAGAGGTTTATGCCGCAAATGCGGCTTCTAAAGCCGCCGCATTCCCCATCCCCGGGGTTGCCGAAAATACGGGCGGCGGAAACGATGTGAACATCAAAAAGATAGAAAAAAAATTAGATAACGCGTTGACGGAGATTAAGGCTATTAGGAAAGAGAATAAAGCGAAGAGTTCGGAAAACTATTTTTCCAACATTCAACTGCTGGGGACGCTAATCGGTTCTTATACTTATAACCTTGCAAAACCGGAAGCCGTGAACACGCCGTCTTCTTTCGAAGGCAACGGGAATTACGGAGACAATTGGCAGACGGACGGGTTTGCCGTGAACAATGCCGACATTACCCTGAGGCGTTCTCCGGGGACTTCTTCAAATCCTTACGGCGTGGGTTTTCGTATATCGCTCGACTTCGGACAGAATATCCAGTTCTATAAGGCTTATTACGGAGATACGTCTTATTTTACGACGCCTTTTCAGGACAGGACGCCTTACGACATAAGGAAAGCATATATTAACATAAACCTGCCCGTCGGAAGCGGGCTCGATATCCATATCGGAAAGGAAAACGAACTTTTGGGATTCGAGGCGTTTAATCCTATAAGAAACTGGAACGATACGTATTCGCTGTTAGATGCCGTGGAACCGGCAACTTTAACGGGGGTATTCTTAACGTACAATTTCGTGCCGGCTCTTACATCGACTCTCGGAATAGCGAATACGATTAACTCCGCCGTTCCTATAGACAACCTGCCGGTTATCGAGCTTAACGAAAGTTATGCGGCGGCGAGCATGCTGACTTTTAACGGCGGTTTCATTTACGGGGAGAATAGCTATCTGGTAGGAGGCAGCGACGGCGGAGGCACAAATGGACAACTTTACGAAGACAACCTGAACAAAAGTTTTTACGGCTATATCGACGGCGTATTCAGCCCGACCGCAGACTGGTCTTTCGTTGCGGATTACGAGCTTGGGCTCGGCGGCGGAATAAACGCTTCGTTGCTTAACGAAAACGGCATAACGGCAAGTTCTTTTAACGGCTACCCGACTTTAGTAAAAACATCAAGCGATACATACGACAAATCCCGTTTCTACGGCATAGCGGGTTATATTCACCACCAGCATAATTACGCTTTCGGGCAGATTGCCGAAACCCTGAGGGAAACTGCGGCATACGATCAGAACGGCATGTGGGAGATGACGAGCGCGCCGGGAACGGGTTATACGTATATCGATTCCACTCTTACGTTTGCATATCAGCCGTCTTTTAAGAATTTTAAAGACGTACAATGCAGGCTCGAGTTTGAACATCAGGCTTCAAACCATAACGTCTATTTAGATTCTAACGGTTTGCAGACCCATTCCCAGCAGAATACTATAAACTTAATGGTTTTATACAGCTTTTAATTGTAATTGCAACCACCCCGTCAGGCTGACGCCTGACACCCCTCCTTTTAAGGAGGGGAGCTTTATAACGCTTGCCGCAAGTATGCTGCTGTAAGGCCTGACACCATATTTTTCTGCAGCAAAAGA
>DAHVOJ010000012.1:7564-13801 GCA_027318865.1 bacterium
AAAGGAGGGGAGCTTTATAACGCTTGCCGCAAGTATGCTGCTGTAAGGCCTGACACCATATTTTTCTGCAGCAAAAGACGTGCTTTTACTAAACACGCAGAAAAATATATCTTAAAAAGGAGGGGAGCTTTAAAAGGTGAAATTAATTAAATTAACGTAGTTTAAGGAGGTGAAAATAGAATGAAAAAGATAGAAGCCATTATTAAGCCTTTTAAAATCGACGACGTTAAGGAAGCTTTAAACGGAATAGGCATTCACGGAATAACCGTTACGGAGGTTAAAGGTTTCGGAAGGCAGAAGGGGCATACGGAACTATACAGAGGAGCGGAATACCGCGTAGATTTCGTTCCAAAGGCAAAAATGGAAATAGTCGCTTCCGACGATCAAGTTTCAGGCATCGTGGAAACGATAGAGAAAAGCGCTAAAACAGGCAATATCGGCGACGGGAAAATATTTATATCTTCGGTCGAAGAAGCCGTCAGAATTAGAACGGGGGAAAAAGGAGAGTCGGCAATTTAACCTTTATGATTTGATTAATCTAATCGTTGACGTCCCAATTGCGTCTTTATCGTGCAAGTAAGTATCAAACCGGCTCGTCTAACGTCTTGTTTGTTAAAATTATGCTAATTATGAAATTATTATAAGGAGGAATAGGAAAGATTATGAATCTTATTAAAATTAAAAAATTAAAAAATTTTAAAATACCTTTGATTTATGCATGGTCTTTAATAGGCGGACTGTCCTTAGTCCTGTTTTCCTGGGTAAGTCCGGTATTTGCCGCAGCCTCTAAGATTCCTGCGTTTAACAGCGGAAACATTGCGTGGGTTCTTGCATCGTCCGCTCTTGTATTAATAATGACGCCCGGACTCGGTTTTTATTACGGCGGTATGGTGAGAAGAAAAAACGTATTAAATACTATATCGCTCAGTTTTATTACCATATGCACGGTCAGCGTTATCTGGATTTTATGGGGATATTCTATAGCTTTTGGTCCGGATGCTTTCGGCGGGATAATCGGCAGTCTTAAATACGTCGGTTTATTTGCCATGCAAGAAACTCAACACTCAAGATACGACGGAACGATACCTTCTTATATTTACGTCATGTTCCAGCTTATGTTCGCTATTATAACCGTAGCGTTAGTAAGCGGTTCTTTAGTGGAAAGAATTAAATTTTCTTCGTGGGTAATATTTACTATAGTATGGCTCACCGTGGTTTATGCTCCCGTAGCTCAGGCGGTATGGGGACTTGGAGGGCTGTTTCAAAAAATGGGAGCATTAGACTTTGCCGGCGGTACAGTCGTTCATGTCGACTCCGGCGTCGCCGGTCTTGCGGGAGCGCTTGTTCTTGGAAAAAGAAAAGGATATATGAAGGAAAATATCGTTCAGCCGAACCAGTTAGGCTATACGATATTAGGAGGCGCACTGTTATGGTTCGGATGGTTTGGATTTAACGCGGGAAGCGCATTAGAAGCAAGTCCTCTTGCAACATCCGCTTTCCTCGTTACGAATACCGCAACCGCGGCTGCGGCAATAGGCTGGATGATTGCCGAATGGATAAGAAGCGGAAAACCGACGACTCTCGGAATGGTTTCCGGCGCGGTAGCCGGACTTGTAGCGATAACTCCGGCATCGGGTTTCGTTAATCCTGTAGATTCGATTATTATAGGTTTCGTAGCCGGCGTTATATGTTATTCGATGGTTGTTTTTGTCAAACCTAAATTTGGTTACGACGATGCCCTCGATGCTTTTAACGTTCATGCCATCGGCGGAGCATGGGGAGCGCTGGCGACCGGTTTATTTGCCGACCCGCTGATTAATTCTGCGGGAAGAGGTTTATTTTACGGCAATCCGGGGCAGATGTGGATTCAGTTGTTAACCGTGGTCGGCGTTGCCGCTTATTCTTTTACGATGAGTTTTATAATCTTTAAGGTAATAGATAAAGTGATGGGTCTGCGCGTGGATAAAGAAACCGAATCCATCGGTCTCGATATTACGCAACATGACGAGGCGGGATATAATTTCTAAAACCGGCCCGTCAGGCAACCGGCCCGTCAGGCTGGCGCCTGACACCATATTTTTCTGCAGCAAAAGACGTGCTTTTACTAAACACGCAGAAAAATATATCTTAAAAAGGAGGGGATTTTTTTTGGGGTAATAATTTAAGTCCCCCCCTGTTTTATTTGTCCGGGAAATCATTTATATGCCTTTAATTGCTTTGTTTAAAAATATTATGAGCAATAATCCAAAAATTAAAATATTTTTAAAATAATTATTGTAAATCTCTATCACGGGATAGGGTAATAATTTGGTAATAATTTGGTAATAATTTGGTAATACCTTAATCCTGCAAGGGAAAGTTATTTATATAATGCAGTATATTTACCAATTAGAAACACATAGAAACCGGAATTTATTTAACGCTCAGCGGGTTGATGACTAATCCGCCGATTATTTTTGGGTAAAAATATGTAGATTTTTGAGGCATTCTCAGGTTCAGCGAAGCGATTTTTATGACGTCTTCTATTTTCGTGGGATTCATAAAGAAAACCGCTTCCAAATCCCCACGCTTTACTTTATCTAAGGCCTTTTGCGGGTCTTTTTCATATACGAGATATTTCTGAGCGTCTATTTCTTCCTGCGCTATCCTCAGCGCTTTCTTTAATATGTATTCCTGAAGGACGGAAACATCCAGCATTTCTAAGGGGTTTTCTGTTTTTCCGCTTACGCCCTCGCCTTTAAACGACAAAATAAAACTTTTTCCCGATTTATGCGCAAAACCGAAAGAAACGGATTTTTCGCCGTATTTTTTGTTTTCTTTAAGCAAATCGTCTGTGTTTGTTTCTTTGAATATAAAATACTTAGTTAAACTTTCAATAAAGCGTTCTATGTTTATATTAACGTCTTTTCCTTTTATGCCTCTGTGAGTCGGCAGAATAACCAATCCTTCCTGATTTGAAGGAGCAAAAAACATCAGGCAGGAATCTGCGTTAATACCTTTGTTTTTATCTAATCCTGTTTTTTTAACGTAGTCCCTGTAATTAAGGCAGGTTTCGAACCTGTGGTGTCCGTCGGCGATATAAACCGGTTTCCCGCTCATTTCGTTTTGAATGTCGGATATAACATATTCGTTTTCTATTTTATACAGGACGTTTTTAATGTTATTTTCGTCCGTAAAATCGAAAAGTTTTTTAACGGTTTTTATCGAGTTTTTTAAAATATTTAAAACTTTTGAATTTTTATCCTCGAATACGGAAAAAATAGGGCTGAAGTTGGCGTTTGCGGCTTCCATAAGTTTAAACCTGTCTTCCTTCGGTTTGGAAAGGGTGGCTTCGTGGCCGTAAATAGACGTGTTTTCTTTTGTTTCGGGCAGCCGGAAAAGCGATATAAATCCTGTCCTTTCGTATGAAACATCGTCTATGGTAAATGTTTGCGCGTAAACGTAAATGGAATTTTTAGTTTCCCTTTTTAGTATTCCTTTGTCTATCCACTCCTTAAATGACGCTCCCGCCCGCGTATATTTATTTTTCGACCCGCCGTCGCCGTCTTCTTCCTTTCCGAATTCGAGCCGGACTATATTATATTCGGACCTTTCGTAAAGTTCGTTTTGAAGTTCTTTGCTTATTACGTCGTAAGGAGGAGCGGTTAAATTTTTAATTTCCCCTGCGGCCTTAACGTCGTAAATATAAGGCCTGAAAGGCAAAATGCCGGTTTTATCGTTCATAGCAAGTTCAAGTTATTATATTATTATAAAATAGGACTCGAGCCCGGCGTTGCATAAGAATGCAGTCCCGGTATTATTAAGTCCACGCCGAGATAGCAGAATATGACGACCGCAAATCCTATTACGGCAATCCATGCCATTTTTTCGCCGCCCCATCCCTTTGTAAATCTTGCGTGAATAAATAAAATGTAAGCTATCCACGTTATAAGCGACCATGTTTCTTTAGGATCCCAGCTCCAGTATCCGCCCCAAGCATTGTCCGCCCACGCCGCGCCTATCACGATTCCTGCGGTTAAAAAAACAAGCCCTGCAGATATTACTTTATAAATGGATTCTTCTATAACGGCTGACTGGGGCAAAAGAGATAAAAACCTGCTCTCCCGCGTTTTTTTATTATCCCTCCCCCTGTTTTTTATTAAATAAAGTATTCCGAGTCCGAATGAAGCCGCAAACGCGCCGTAAGCCACGAACAGGGTTATAATATGATATAAAAGCCAGTAGCTCCGAAGAGCCGGAATAGTCGGTTCTATCGCGCTTGCGGCAAGCGGATAAAAAGTAGCGAAAGCCAGAGCCAGCGTTGCTATAAGCGTTATTATAAAACCTAGGGCGTCGAAATCATAAAAAATCCTCAGTACGATAAAACCGGCTTCGATAACGTATGCAAAAAACACTAAGGAATCGTAAAGATCGACTAAAGGCGGAGTGTCGATGCCTATTTTATAGGCATAAATCCATCTTACCGCGAAAGCGGCGGTCTGTATAATAAATCCCGCAATTAAAATTCCAAAAGCAACTTTAGCGATTTTCTTATTTCCGGCGAATATGAATATAAGATATCCGGCGAATGATATTAACGTGAAAAGTAAAGAAACGGTAAAGTAAAAAGAACCGTCTAGAAGAGATATGTTTGCATGCATAATATTATATTATTACCTCGTTTTTTTAATTTAATTCTTTTTTATTATTTCGATTTTTTTATTAAATTTCTTATAAAAAGATTCAAACTTCTTTTTTGGAATAGAAAGTATTTCAACCCGAATTTTTTTGCCGTCGTTTAAAATAGTTAACGCGGCCCATGTTTCTTCATGATTAAAGAAAAATGAAAAGAATAGCGAAATCACCAGAATTATGCAGCCTATCCAGACTATAGACACGTATGTATTTTTGGATATTTCGACCCCGCTGTAGTAGTAAGTCTTTACACCCCGAGTCAGAATAAAACCGATATTGTTATATCTTGCTATAATCAGCGGAAAATTGTGGTTTTTAATGGGTATAATTTTAAAATTTAATATTTTTTTATTGCTCAATTTAATAAAATAGGGAAAGTAAAATTTTTTTTCTTTTTTAAAAATTCTAATTAATTTAAATTTAACGTTATTTATTTTAGAAACGTAATATTTTCCGACGGATGCATATATTATTTTTCTGGAAGACCGAAAATGTTTTAGGTTAACGACCAGGATAGCATGCCGATTCGGCTTATAATGACCGTAACTTGCCTGATATATCGTTATCCCTTTATAAGTTAAGGGGTGGTTGACCTCTATATTTTTCGTCAGGATTCTTACGTGTCTTTTTATTATACTTATCGTGCTGATATATGCTTTAGGAATTCCGTCGGGATAATATAAAGTTCTATATCTGTCTAATCTTATCGTAAAAGGGAGTTCGATCGGTTTTTGATTTTTAAGAAGGTAAGAAACGTCTGTTTTTTCGCCGACTTTTATATTCGTATATGACCTGAAGCCGTATTTAAAATTGAGCATTACTCCTATAATAATAATTATAACGCTTAGGTGGGCGATATAGGGAGAAAACCTGAAAATAGAATTTTTAGAATAGTATAATTCGGCGTTTCCGTTGTTTCCTTCAGTTTTTTCGATTAAGGGTTTCCCAAATTTTTTGTTAAGAATTTCTTTGACGCCGCCCGCGTTCTTTTTTGATTCTATTGTTTCATAAACGGCTTTGGGATTTTTCTTTTCCGATGCTTCTTGAAAAGAGGGATAAGGACCGAAAACCGCTTTTATCGTACGCGGAAACATATTGATAGATGCGGCTATAAGATTGACTATTAGTAGTAGTGTGAGCGCTATGAAATACCATGAATCGTAAATATTTAAAAAGCCGAGCCAGTATAATATTTGATACGCCGCAGGAGAAAAAATAGTTTTGTACCGGCTTATCGTGTCGCCTTGATTTATAAAGGTTCCGATCATTGCAAATACGGCGATTGCAATAAAAAGGAATATTGCAAGTTTGACGGAGGAAAGAAATTTATTTATTTTTGAAAACATTTTCGTATTATATTTGATTGTTTAAAATTTGTAAAGTAAAAATATAGGGAAAATATAGGGGTTAGGGATTAAGGATTGGGATAGGAATTAATCTTGCCCGAAATTGCCGATAGAAACCATTAAAATGGCTTTAAAGTTAAATAAATACTGGATTCCCGCCTACGCGGGAATGACACCCGTTGGGTGAAGACCTTAAAACCTGCGAAGTCATTCCTGC
>DAHVOJ010000012.1:17715-44596 GCA_027318865.1 bacterium
CCCAAAATTGCCGATAGAAACCATTAAAATGGCTTTAAAGTTAAATAAATACTGGATTCCCGCCTACGCGGGAATGACACCCGTTGGGTGAAGACCTTAAAACCTGCGAAGTCATTCCTGCTTACGCAGGAATCCAGAAAAATAATTTTCTATCGGCAATTTTGGGATTATAAGTATTATTGCAATTTAAAGCATAATCTGATACAATAAAGCCTTATCGTTAAAAAACAGGTTTTAATAAAGTTATTTTAAAAAGGCGGTGTAGCTCAGTCGGTTAGAGCATACGGCTCATATCCGTAGTGTCCGGGGTTCGATTCCCTGCACCGCCACCACTAAAAACCGCAGTAAATAAGCCTTTCAAACAAAAAACACGCCTTGACATATTTATTAAATTTTACTAAAATTAAGGTAAATTTAATAAATTTTGGATACAAAAACGGATACAGCTGATACAGTATGAATATTTATAAAAGAGGCGAAACTTATAACTTGTATTTTGAAAATATTCTCCTTGCGTTAATTATTAATTAATATATTAACGCAGATTCACTAATAACGCGGCCTTTTATTTTAAAGTTTTTTTTGATAATCCTATAAATTAAAAATATGTTATAATTATTTTATGGGAAATACAGTCGATAAAATAGATAAAAAAACAGATAAAAACATAGAAAGGAATATTTTGCCAAGTTCCGCTTCAAGTTATCTTACGCCTACAGAGAGAAAAGCACTGGCCGAACTTAAAGAAAAGATTCAGGAAAAATATCCGGAGGCGGAGATAATACTTTACGGCTCTAAAGCAAGAGGAGATTACGACGAATATTCAGATATAGATTTGATGATTATTATTAAAGATAATTATCAAATAAACAAAAGCATATCCTTTGAAGAACTTGAAAGACTTTATTTCTTGCCTGTGGATAGAAAAGTTAAAAATGAAATATTAGACATATTAACGGATATTCAGGTAAAATATTGCGTTTCTATCGATTTTCAAGTGAAAAATAAAAGCTACGTCGAAACAAATCTTGCCGGAGTCGTTCCATTATATAGAAATATTAGAAAAGAAGGTATAGAGTTATGACTTTGCCCGAAAAAGATAAATTTCCATTAATAAAATACAGAATAGACAGGGCTAATGAAGCTATAATAGAAGCTAAAGAGGCTTTAGAATTAAATCATTTAATTTTAGCGGTTAACAGGATTTATTACGCTTGTTTTTATTCAGTCGAAGCATTAATGTTGACGAGAGATTTTTCGACGAAGAATCACGGCGTATTAAAAGGCGAATTCAACAAAGCATTTATACACAGCGGCGTCCTTGATAAAAAATATTACAAAATTCTAAGTAACGCTTTCGAAAATAGGCAAACCGGCGATTATGGTGATTTTGTAAAATTTAATAAGGATGAAGTTTTAGCCTCTTTAATGGAAGCGGAAGGTTTCATAACCGAGATTAATAAAACAGCTTTGAATTATATTGATAAAAAATAAATAAAGAATAATGAAATAGTTAGCGGATTAATCTTGCCGCTATCAATTTTATAATTGCAAATTTTCATGTAATAATAAAATTAAAATTGGTTGGTAATATTAGTCAAATATTATTAATTATAATTATAGATTAAAAATTATAAGTAATACAATTTCGGATACAGCCTATTTTTTATAATATAAATTATTTAATTAAATAAATAGGTTAGTTCAAAATACTTTACGGCTCATATCCCCGTAGTGTCCGGGTTCGATTCCCTGCACCGCCGCCACTTCATTTAAGTACTTTCCCATATTTTCTTTTATAAACGAATCTCTTGCCGAAAGGCGTAATCGGATAATCTCTGTCGTCCGTTTTAATATTTTTAATATAACCCTTTTTTGTTAGAACCGAAAGATTTTTGGGAAATTTTTTGTATTTAACCCTGTATGAAATTAAAGCAAGATTTAATTCATGTATTTCTTTTATGAATTCGGCTTTTTTTGCAAATTCCGTAAAGGCGTAATATTTATGCATCATTATAACCGTGAAAACAAAAATAAATATTAAGACGATAATGTTTTCAAGAGCCATTTCGGAATTTTTATTTAATTTTAAAGTCATAGTTTATCGAATAATAAAATATACATGAAAACAAAAAATAAATTGTAATAATTTTTAAAAAAATATAAAATTTAATAAATACTTTAAGGTTAATTTAAGATTTATAAAAAATAATTAAAACTATTATGAATAAAAGACGATATTATTATATTCTTGTTTCGCTGATTTTTTTACAGATTATATCGCTATTTATTTTCTTGATTATTAATTTTATAAATATATCTACTAATAATTCAAGGATTATTTTATATCAAGAATTAGCCGCATTAATTTTATCTTTTGTCCTGCTTGCGGCGACGATAAAATTCAAAAAAACAATATTTGACGGCAATCTTGAAAATATGGCTTTGACGGACGGACTTACCGGTCTTTATAACAGGAGATATTTCGATATATTTTACGAGAATGTATTTGCTCAAAGTTCGAGATACGATGTTCCTCTTTCCTTGATTATGTGCGACATAGATCATTTCAAGAAAATTAACGATACTTATGGACACGATAAAGGAGACATCGTTTTAAAAGAGATTGCCGGCATATTAAAAGTAAACACGAGGAAATCGGATATAGCTGCAAGATTTGGCGGCGAAGAATTTATGCTGTGTCTTCCGTCCACGGAAATTACCAGCGCCATAGACGTGGCAAGGAAAATTAAACAGATGATTTTAAAGATTAAAACAAAGGAAATAAAAAAAGTTACTATAAGCATGGGAGTTACTTTTTACAGAAAAGAATTTGGAAGTAATCCTAAAGATTTGCTTAAGCGTCTCGATAATCTTCTTTATGAAGCAAAAAATAGAGGGAGAAACAGAATAATTTCCGAAGACCGCTTAGGCGATTTTATAGAAGTCGAGGAAAATCCATGGGTGGATGAATAATTTATATTCAATATTGTAATTTCACGTAAATAAAATAATTGATATATAAAAAGAAATATGATAACCAAAAATTATAAATTTTTTAATACAGGAGAAAATTTATGGCAAATCTGATAAACCCGGGTCATGATATTCTAGAAGTCGGACAAAATAGAATGGAGTTGGTCGATTTCAGGCTTTTCAGGACAGACGAGGAAGGAGAGGAAAGAGAAGGAATATACGGAATAAACGTTGCAAAGGTTATCGAGATAATTAAAATGCCGGAAGATATATCCGAAACTCCAAATACATCTGAATTTGTAGAGGGTATGTTTAATTTAAGAGGCTACGTCGTTCCTTTAGTCAACCTGCCAAAATGGATGGGAATAATAGAGCCGGAAGAATTGGACAGAAAGAATTTCAAAGTTATTATAACGGAATTTAATAGAATAAAAGTCGGTTTTATAGTTCACGAAACCACGAAAATCAGGCGCGTTTCATGGGACGACATAAGCGCGCCGGAACTTTCGTCGGTAAGTTCGGTGGATTCTAAGGTAACGGGCATTATTAAGGTCGAAAACGACGAGCTTCTCCTTTTGCTGGACTTTGAATCTATCGTTGACGAACTCGGTTTTTATAACAAGGAAAACAGGGAGATAGATTTAGAAAGAGACGAGTTCGGCGGGAATAGGACGGTACTTGTTATAGACGATTCGTCGTCGGCGAGAAAGATAGTCAATAGTGCGCTGATAAAAGAGGGATTCAAGACCGTGCTGGCGGAAAACGGAAAGGCGGCTCTTGACATCGTATATGAAGATAAATATAAGATAGACGCTATTATTTGCGATGTCGAAATGCCGGTTATGGACGGCTATACTTTCACTAAAACGCTTAAATCCGACGATAAATATAAAAATATTCCGGTAATAATGCACTCTTCTTTAAGCGGCGTCGAAAATTCCGACAAAGGTATGAGAGCGGGCGCCGACTATTATGTAGTAAAATTCGACCCTGTCGAATTTATAGGAACGATAAAAAAAGTCTTATAATAATTTAATTTACGGGGGATTTAATTTCAGGCCCAAAATTGCCGATAGAAACCATTAAAATGGCTTTAAAGTTAAATAAATACTGGATTCCCGCCTACGCGGGAATGACACCAGTTGGGTGAAGACCTTAAAACCTGCGAAGTCATTCCTGCGTAAGCAGGAATCCAGAAAAATAATTTTCTATCGGCAATTTTGGGTCAGGGATTTCTGTTGCAATTATTATGTAAAAATGATAAAAATAAAAAGTTGATATATTTGCAAAAAGGAGGTGAAAAAATTAATGAAAAAATTATTATTATCGGTTTTATTTTTAGCCTTGATAGCAATACCTTCCAGCTCTTTTGCCGCCGCTAAAGCCGCAAAAAAAGCAGTCGTTAAAAAAACTGCGGCAAAGAAAGTCGTTGCCAAAAAAGCGGTAAAAACAATATCCTCCGCCACGGTCAAAGCCGTTCAGCAGGCTCTTGCAAAGGACGGGCTTTATAAAGGCAAAGTCGACGGAATGATCGGACCAGTTACTACCAATGCAGTCAAAGCGTTCCAGAAAAAAAACGGTCTTAAAGCCGACGGAATTATCGGCCCTATGACGCTTAAAAAATTAGGCGTAAAGTAGTATTTTTTTGATTTTTCTCCCCGATAAAAATTCGGGGAGATTCTCCTTCCTTTTTATTTTTTTATACTTAATACATGCCATGTCGGATAAAATATTTTTTATTACCGGAATAGATACTAATATCGGGAAAACATTCGTCAGTCTTCTGTTACTGCTCGCCTTCAAACAGCGGGGCTTAAACGCGGGATATATGAAACCCGTCGAAACAGGTGTTAAAATTAACGAGGACGGCTCCAAAAATTATTTAGACGGCAGTTATGTGAAGAAATACGGCGGTTTAAGCGAAGAACCGGATATTATAACTCCTTACACGTTTCAGTCCCCTTTGTCTCCGTATGCCGCATTGAAAAAGGAAGGCGGAGACCTGTGCATTAAAGAAATCATGTTTAAATTTTACGGACTTAATAAAATCTATGACTATATGCTCGTCGAAGGAGCCGGCGGAATGCTCGTTCCTTTGAAGCAAAAGCATTTTATGATAGATATCGCGAAATATATAAATGCCGGCGTTATTTTGGTAACCAAAGCAGGCTTAGGCATGATAAACCAGACGCTTTTAAGTATAGAATATGCAAAAAGCCGGGATATAGGCGTATCCGGCATAATTATAAACAATGTTTTAAACGAAAACGACGAAAGCGTTTCGTCCAATAAAGAAATGCTCGGCGAATTTACGGATATTCCGATTATCGGCGAAATTCCTTATATATCGGAAAAAGAAAGAAGCGGGGATGCCGATGCCCTTAAAAACTTTGCTTTAAAATATATAGACTTAGAAAAAATTTTAGTATAAGATATTATTATTAATGTTATAAACCGATTATTTTACAAGGAGGGACTACTATTTATGCGCTTTAATCAATCCGATAGACTTAAAAAACTTCCGGTATATCTTTTTGCGGAAATAGACAAACTTAAATCTCAAGTGAAAGCAAGAGGCGTCGATATTATAAGCTTCGGAATAGGCGATCCGGATTTACCTACGCCTGAAGCAATAGTCGAGGTCTTGAAAAAAGAAAGCGAAATAGCCGTGAATCAGAAATATCCTTCCTACGAAGGTCTGCTGAAATTCAGGGAATCCGTTTCTAATTGGTACAACAAAAGATTTAACGTATCGCTTGACCCCGAAACGGAAGTTTTATCTCTTATAGGTTCCAAGGAGGGTATAGGACACCTGCCGCTTGCTTTTGTAAATCCCGGCGATGTCGTTTTGATTCCCGATCCGGGTTATCCGGTGTACAGGGCGGGGACTATTTTTGCCGGAGGTATTCCTTATATTATGCCGCTTAAAGAAGAAAACGATTTTTTGCCGGATTTTTCCGATATACCGGAAGATATTTTAAAGAAAGCAAAGCTGATGTTTCTGAATTACCCAAATAATCCAACCTCGGCAGTTGCCGACAGGCATTTTTTTAACGAAGTAGTAAAATTTGCAAAGAAAAACAAAATAATAGTCGCTCACGATTTTGCCTACTCGGAAGTTTATACCGGAGAAAAGGGAAACGATTCTTTTTTGGAAGCCAACGGTGCTAAAGAAATAGGAATAGAGTTTCACTCCCTTTCAAAAACATTCAATATGACCGGCTTCAGAATAGGATTTGCCGCGGGCAACGAAGAAATAATAAACGGTCTGGGAGCCGTTAAAACTAATCTTGATTCCGGAGTATTTCAAGCCATTCAGCTTGCCGGAGCCTACGGACTCGATAACGAACTTAAAGCCGTGGAAGATAACAATAAAATTTATAAAAAGAGACGTGAATTATTAGTCGGCGGACTAGAAAAATTAGGATATAAAGTCTATAAATCGGATGCCACGTTTTACGTGTGGACGCATGTTCCAAAGGCAAATATGACGTCTAAGGAGTTTGCCGTGTCCCTCTTAAACGAAACCGGCATTATCGTAACGCCGGGTTCCGGATTCGGCGGTTACGGCGAAGGATATATAAGATTCTCTTTAACGATAAGCGAAAACCGCATTAAAGAAGCTTTAGTCCGCATGGGCGGATGAAACGCGGCAATATGGGCGGCAAACCGGGGTCCCGCAAAGGCGGCGGCGGTCCGGATGTGGATATATATCTGGGACTGGGAAGCAATATCGGAAATACGGAAGGTAATCTGCTGAAAGCTTTAAGTTTAATTAAAAGCGCGGCTTCAGTTCCGTGGAACCCGTTGGCCGGGGCGGTAATGTCCGGCATTTCTTCGGTATATTTATCTTCGCCTGTCGGAAATGCCGACCAGCCTTATTTTTTAAATTGCGCGGTTATGCTCGAAATGTCCGGAGCCTCGCAATCGGATATAGATACAAAAGATTATGCGGATTTCGGCAGAAAACTTCTTTCCTTTTTAAAAGATATAGAAAAAAATATGGGCAGGAAAAACGAAAGCGAAAGATATATGCCGAGGGTTATAGATATCGATATGCTTTTCGTTTACGACAGTTCTTTAAAAAATTTCATAACATTGGACCTGCCGGAATTAAAACTGCCTCATCCCGAGATTTTTAACCGCAGATTCGTGCTTGAGCCTATTCTGGATATTTCGGATATACATTGCGGGCTTAAAAAACCTTTCGATAAAGAAAGCATAAAAAAAGCCCTTGCAATATTGGAAAATTCCGATGCAGGGGCTTCTCAAGAAATATCTTATTACGGCAAATTTGACAAAAATTTAACCGGAATTTTACGCTAACGAGCGACGAGTTTCTCCTCGCAGAGAACTTTATGGGGAAGCTCTTCGTCGTAAATAGATATAAGCCCCCTTTTTATTTCCATAATCTGCGGTTCTAAAGACCCGAATCTTTCGACTAAAAACTCCGCCGCTTCCTGAGGCTTTATTATATCTCCGCACGTAAAAATATCCACAGCGGCATAGTCGTATTCGGGCCATGTGTGAATAGAAAGATGCGATTCCGCTATAATAACCATTCCGCTGATTCCGAAAGGATTAAATTCATGGAATTTGTGCTCTACTACGGTGGCTTTTGCTTCCGACGCCGCGTCTAACATAGCGGTTTCTACAAAATCAAGGTCGTCCAGAATGTTTTTTTTACATTTTTTTAGTTCTAAAAGTAAATGCGTTCCTAAAGAATTCATTTTACCCTTACCTCCTCAGAAGATTATAAGTCTTCTTAATAAATTTTTAATAATAAATAAAATTTTTACACGATTTTTTATTATATGTTATTTAGTGAAAAATGCAAGAAAAAAATAAAAAATATATTGACTTAATCTTTTTTTTAATATACTTTATATAAGAGTAAGTTAAATTAATTTTTTTAATTTTAAGGGGGTAGAATTATTATGAGAATGAAAAAAGTAATTTCGTCTTTATTAATCGCTTCTGCATTAACTTTTAGCGCTACGACCGTTTTTGCTTCAGCCGGTTCTTCTCTTTTCAATTCGGAAGGATGCATAGCATGCCACACTATTAACGGTCAGGGCGGTTCGGTAGGCCCTAACCTTTCTCATGTAGGCGGCAAAAGAAGTCTTTCATGGATTAAAACTCAGATTGCAAATCCCGGAGCGCATTTTGCTTCCGGCAGTTCCGTTACTATTAACGGAAAACCTTATATGGCGATTATGCCGGCGCATAAACATATGCCCGCGTCAAAACTTAACGCTCTTGCCGATTATCTTGAATCCTTAAAATAGTATAAAACATAAAGAGCTTTCCGGTATTTAGAAATATTAACCGTCCTATGGTTTTTATTCTTATTTTTTTTATCGTTTTGTTTTATTGCATAATAAATATTTCTTAATATCGACATTAATAAAAAAAGGGGGTGAATTGAATGATTTTAAAAATCGGTAAGTTATTTATCGCGGCGGTAATCTTTACCGGAATATCGGCTTTAGCCGTATCCGCTTTTGCCGCATCCGGACCTGCGCTGTTTAGATCGGAAGGATGCATAGCATGCCATACTATCGACGGTCACGGCGGTTCGGTAGGCCCAAATCTTTCGCATATCGGCTCGCAGAGAAGTTTGTCGTGGATTAAGACGCAGATAGTAACTCCCGGAGCGCATTTTGCTTCCGGCAGTACCGTTACTATTAACGGAAAATCTTATATGGCGATTATGCCCAACCATAAAAACATGCCTGCTTCCGATGTAAATACTATTGCACAATATCTTGAATCTTTAAAATAAAAAACGTGCTATTTTGTAATAACCGCTATTAAAACGGTTTAATTAAAAACCTCCTGTTATCTAATAAATGCGATAACCGGAGGTTTCCTTTTTTCTTGACGGTTATTTCCGTAAACTGTTATAATTAAATATAATTAAAAATAAATTATAAAAAATATGGAACTTGAGTTAACCGATAGAAAAATATTAAATATTCTTCAGGTTGATTTTCCTATTTCCGAGCATCCTTTTTTAAAAATAGCAGGTCTTATCGGCATCGGGGAAAATGAGGTTATAGATAGAATATTGCGCTTAAAAAGCGGTAAAATCATAAGGCAGATCAGCGCCATATTCGATTCCCACAACATTGGATACAAAAGCACCCTTGCGGCTTTTAAAATCAACGATTCCTTAGCGGATTCCGCCGCCGATATTATAAATTTGCACAGCGGCGTCAGCCATAATTATTTAAGAAACAATAAATATAATATATGGTTTACGATAACTCTGCCGCCAGAGTATTCTCTCGAAGAAGAGATTAAACTTCTGAGCGAAAAGTCCGGCGCCGAAGATTATTTAATTCTGCCGACGCTGAAACTTTTTAAAATAGGCGTTAATTTCGATATGACCGGCGGCGAAGACGCTTCTTCTTTTAAGTTTTTTTCTCATGACGATTTTAAAAAAGATTCCGAAATAAAAATTTCCGATTTTGAAAAGTTATGCATTAGGGAACTGCAAAAAGACCTTGAAATTACACCTGAACCTTTTAAAAATATGTCTGTCGTTCTTGGTATTTCTCAGGGAAAATTGCTTGAAACCGTGAAAAATTTTATAGTTGAAAAAAAGATGCGCAGGTTTGCATGCGTTTTATATCATCAGAAAGCCGGGTTCAGTCATAATATTATGGGGATATGGAAGTCGGATCCTGAAGAAGCCGAAAAAAACGGTAAAATTATGTCTTCTTTTAAAGAAGTTTCGCATTGTTACCTTAGACCCGTATATCCCGGAAGGTGGGAATACAACATATTTACAATGATACATTCAAAATCGAAAGAGGAAGCGCATAATGTTATGGGAAAGATTTCTTCTTTAACCGGTCTTACGGATTTCGACGCTCTCGAAAGTACCAAAGAATTTAAAAAGATAAGGGTGAAATATTATGTTTAACCAGAGCGAACTTCTGACGGAGTTCTTTTTATATCCTTTAATATTATGTTCCGTTATTGCGCTTGCGATTATAATAGAACGTTTTTACAGCCTCAGGAAATCAAAAATATTTCCGGAAGAGTTTCTTATCGACGTCGAAAAATCTTTGAAAGACGGAGATATAGAGAAGGCGAAAGGTATGTGCATAACCGCAAAAACTCCTATAGCTAAGATTTATCTTTCGATTATAGAAAATTATAAAAATTCTATAGATACGATTAAATTAGAGGTCGAAGAGTCGGGAAGAAGGGCATATTTAGATCTTGAAAAAAACCTCGAAGGATTGAGCGCTATTACGACTATCGCTCCGCTGCTGGGTCTTCTTGGAACGGTCGTCGGCATGATTAAAGCGCTTAGCGCAGTGTCGTATCATAACGGAATTGCCAATCCGCATCTTCTTGCGCTCGGCATTTCGGAAGCTCTATATTCAACTGCTTTAGGGCTTATAATCGCCATAGTTTCTTTTTTATTTTTTAAATATTTCGCTTCTAAAGCTTTTAACTTTGGGGCGGCAATGGAAGACACCGCATCCAGGGTTATATCTTTTATGAATATTAAAGACGTAAAATAAAATATGAAGTTTGCATCTAAAAGAAAACCTGACCCGATAATAAACGTTATTAATATGGTTGACGTTTTTTTAACCCTGCTGATATTTTTTATGATGACTACTACTTTTACTTCAAATTATGGCATAAAAATTCATCTGCCTAAATCAGGCGTAAAATCTTTTACTTCTTCTAAAAAACCCGTTACTATATATATAACGAAATCAGGCAAAATATTTTATAAAAATAAAGAGCTGACTCAAAAAGGACTGTCTTTGCAATTAAAAAATATTAAAGCGGCAGAAGGAAATCCGACTATAGTTATAAAAGCCGATAAGCAATCTACGGCTTCGAGCATCGTAAGCGTCATGGGATTAAGCATCGAGCACGGGCTTTACAAAATAGCGATAGCGACCAAAAAATAAAATTAGCTTCGCATAATCTATATAATAAAGACAATCAGGAGGTCTAAATTTGATAGACAGATATTCTCTTCCGGAAATTTCTAAAATATGGTCGCTTGAAAATAAATATAATACTTGGCTTAAAGTAGAGCTTGCCGTCTGCACGGCATATAATAAAATAGGTAAAATCCCCGACGATTCATACGAAAACATTATCCGGAAAGCCAAATTCAACGTAAACGAGATAGAAGAGATAGAGCGCGTTGCGAAACACGACGTCATAGCCTTTTTAACTAACGTTGCGAAATACGTCGGCGAAGATTCGAGGTTTATTCATTTAGGGCTTACTTCTTCCGACGTCGGAGACACCTCTTTTTCTTTAATATTGAGGGAAGCGCTGGAATTGATACTGAAAAAAACCGAATTTTTGAGCGAATCTTTAAGAGCGCAGGCTTTAAGACACAAGTTTACGCCTATTATGGGGAGAACTCACGGAATACACGCAGAACCGGTAACGTTCGGATTTAAACTGCTTATATTTTACGAAGAAATTAAAAGAGCAAAGGAGCGAATCAGAACCGCAATTAATTCTTCTTCTTTCGGTAAACTGTCGGGAGCGGTCGGAAACTATGCAAATATTTCTCCGGAAATAGAAGAATCGGCTTTGAATATTTTAGGGCTTAAACATATTTTATCTAATCAAGTGATACAGCGCGACGTTTATGCGGACGCTTTTTTTGCGCTTGCTTCTCTTGCGGCGTCCTGCGAAAAAATAGCATTAGAAATAAGACATCTTATGAGAACGGAAGTAGCGGAAGTAGAAGAGCCTTTTGCGCCGGGACAGAAAGGTTCTTCCGCAATGCCGCACAAGAAGAATCCGATAATATCGGAAAATATCTGCGGACTTTCGAGAATTTTAAGGTCTAATCTTATAGCATCTTTAGAAAATATACCCCTCTGGCACGAAAGAGATATATCTCATTCGTCGGTAGAAAGAATTATAGCTCCGGATTCCACTATTCTGGCATATTACATTCTTCACCAGCTGGCGTATCTTATAGACAACTTAGTCGTCAATAAAGAAAATATGCTCAAAAATATCGATTTGACCAAAGGAGTTATTTTTTCGCAGAAAGTTTTATTGTCTTTAGTGGATAAAGGCATGTTAAGGGAAGAAGCCTATAAAATAGTGCAGAAACTTGCCCACGAGAGTATTCAAACGCAGTCGGGCTTCAATGAATTATTAAAAAAAGATGCGGCCGTCTCGAACCTTTTGACGCAGGAAGAAATAGAAGATATATTCGATATAAATTATTATTACAAATACATAAATTATATATTCGACAGGTATAACGCCGAATAGCCGGAAAAGGCATAAGAAAAAGGCAGATTTATTTTTTACCGCCCCGGCAGGCTCGCGCCTGCCACCATATTTTTCTGCAAGGTTTTATAAACTCCCCTCCTTTACAAGGAGGGGGAGCCCGTAGGGCGGGGTGGTTGTTTTAATATAAACTATATAGAAGTCAAATAAAAACGAAAAGAGGAAAAAATGGCCAAAAAAGCATTTATAAAGGTTATGTTGAAAGAAGAAGTCCTCGACCCGCAGGGAAAAGCCGTTTTATCGGTTCTTAAGTCTTCCGGTTTCGGCAACGTCAAAGACGTCAGGGTAGGAAAATATATAGAACTGGATTTCAACGAAGACAAAAGCGGCAAACGCCGCCCGCTTGAAGAAGAAGCCGAAGAAATTTCCGAGAAAGTTCTCTCGAACCCGTTAATCGAAGAATTCAGCATAGAAATTAAATGAACCGCATCATAATTTCAAATTAAACAGGACAATGGACAATAAAAAAATTAAAGCCGGGATTACGGTATTTCCCGGTTCAAACTGCGACGCGGACGTTTACCGCGTTTTAAAATCGGTATTCGGAGTAAACGCATCTTTTATATGGCATAAAGACGAAATCGAAGACCTTAAAAAATACGATTTTATCGTAATTCCCGGCGGATTCTCTTACGGCGATTATTTAAGGTCGGGCGCTCTTGCCGCAAGAAGTCCCGTTATGGAATCGGTTAAGGACTATGCCGCCAAAGGGGGTATAATGCTCGGCATATGCAACGGTTTTCAGATACTTCTCGAAGCGGGGCTTCTTGACGGCGTTATGCTTGCCAACCGTTCTTTAAAGTTCGAGTGCAAAGACGTATATTTAAAAACGCTCAATACCGAAACGCCTTTCACGTGCGCCGTAAAAAAAGGCGCCGTTCTTAAAATGCCCATAGCCCACCATGACGGCAACTATTTTGCGACGGAGAGCTTAATCTCCGGTTTAGTCAGGAAAAAGAGCGTTATTTTTAAATACTGCGACGAAAAAGGCGGAATTACCGCAGGTTCCAATCCAAACGGCTCCATCCGCAATATCGCCGGCATTTCAAACGAAACCGGCAACGTAATGGGGCTTATGCCCCATCCGGAGAGGTCCTCGGAAAAAATTCTCGGAAGCGAAGACGGCGGCTGGATTTTTAAATCCATTATCAAATATATAAAGGAAAAATAAAAATAATAAAATAAAATGGATAAAACTAAAAAACAGGCGGAAAAACTTTTCGGCTTATCGGCCGAAGAATACGAAAAAATATCGGAACTGCTCGGGCGGGAGCCCGACTCTTTCGAACTCGGCATATTCTCGGCTATGTGGTCGGAACACTGTTCTTACAAAAGTTCCAAGGTTTACCTTAAAACCCTGCCGACGGAAGGCGGCAAAGTTCTGATAGGACCGGGTGAAAATGCCGGAGTAGTCGATTTCGGGGACGGCGACGTGCTTGTATTTAAAATGGAAAGCCATAACCATCCTTCTTTCATAGAGCCTTTTCAAGGGTCTGCGACTGGAGTAGGCGGCATTATGCGCGATATTTTCACTATGGGCGCAAGGCCCGTGGCAAACCTCAATTCTTTAAGGTTCGGAAGTTTTTCGCACCAGAGGACGCCTTACTATCTCTCCGAAGTCGTTAGAGGAATAGGTTTTTACGGAAACTGCATGGGCGTGCCTACGGTAGGCGGCGAAGTCGTATTCGACGAATGCTATAACGACAACATACTCGTAAACGCATTCACTATAGGCATAGCTAAAAAAGACGGCATATTTCTTTCTTCTAAGTGCGAAGTCGGAAATATAGTAGTTTACGTTGGTTCGGCAACGGGAATGGACGGCATACACGGAGCCACTATGGCGTCCGAAGAGTTCGACTTAAAAAAGAACAAAAAAAGAAGCACGGTTCAGGTAGGCGACCCGTTTACCGAAAAACTTCTTCTCGAAGCATGCCTCGAAGCTATGGAGAAAAAACTTATCGTATCCATTCAGGATATGGGCGCCGCCGGCTTGACCAGCTCGTCCTTTGAAATGGCGGATAAAAGCGGAAAAGGAATGCTCATAGACTTAGACGCTATTCCGCTCAGGACTGCCGGAATGACTCCCGTCGAAATGATGCTGTCAGAATCGCAGGAAAGAATGTTAATCGCCTGCGAAAAGGAAAAATTCGCGGAATTGAAAGCCGTTTTCGACAAATGGGGGTTGAACTGCGTTAAGGCGGGAGAAGTAATAAAAGAAAAAGTTATTAAATTTTATTACAAATCGAAAATTTACAAAACGTTGGACGTAGATGTTATCGTTAACGGACCCGAATATAAAAGACCGGTAAAAAAACCGGAATATTTGAATAAAATAAAGCCCGTAAAAATAAATAATTATAAAATACCGGAAAATCTTAACGCTCTTGCCGTTAAAATTATAACCCACCCCAATATAGCGTCTAAAAGAACGGTCTTTACCCAATACGACTATTCCATAGGGACGGCTACCGTCGTTCCGCCGGGTTTTTCGGCGGCGGTCTTAAGGGTTAACGGCGCGGGCGGAGGTAAAAACAAACCTAAAAAAGGCGGCAAAGGTTTTCTGCTTAACGCAGGCGGAAACTCCAGATATACCTATTTAGACCCATTTACGGGAGGGGCGCTTGCCGTAACGGAATGCGCCCGCAATATAACCGCATGCGGCGGTTATCCGGTTGCAATTACCGACTGCCTCAATTTTGCAAGCCCGGAAGACCCCGAAATTATGTGGCAGTTTGCATATGCGGTAGAAGGCATAAAATCGGCGGCCGTAAAATTAAATACTCCGGTTATAAGCGGAAACGTCAGTTTTTACAACGAAACCGCAAAAAAAGACGGAGGCGGGACATACGTTTCCAAAATTAATCCTACTCCGGTAATAGGGATGCTTGGGTTTACAGACGACGTTAATAAAGCCTTAACGCCTTGCTTTAAAAACGAAGGCGACGAAATTTACCTGCTCGGCTCCCTTAAAGGCAGTCTCGGCGGCAGTTTATATATGGAACTTGCACACGGGGATTTCCGGCAAAAACCGGCGGATTTAGATTTAGACTATGAAGTCCGTCTCCAGAACTGTTTAAGGTCATTGATAAATAAAGGATTTTTGAAAAGCGCCGTCGACATAAGCGAAGGCGGGATTTTTACCGCCCTGGCGGAAAGCGCAATAACGAATCCGGAAAAAATCCTCGGATTTAACGTAAATTGCGATATTAAGGCGCACGGGCTCAGAATAGACGAATTTTTATTCTCAGAATTCGAACAGGCTTTTATAATAACCACGGTTCAAAAACCGGACGGACGGCGGAAGTCAGAAACGGCCGCAATCCTTAAGAAATACGGCATAAAATCGGAAAAAATAGGCGTCGTAGAAAAAGGAGCAATGAAAATTAACGGGATAATAAACTTAAAAAGTGATAAAATTAAAGAAAGGTACTATTCGGCGGTTTAATTACAATTTATATTCTATAATCGATTCTGGATTCCCGCTTTCGCGGGAATGACATGCCGGCGAGTAGTGAAATAGAGTTCGGGCAGTCGGTTTAAAATTTAAAAAATAAAGGGCGGCGGTTTTTAAAATGGAAGAGATAAAAGACGAATGCGGCGTATTCGGAATATATAACAACGAAGAGGCGGCCAAAATAACTTATCTTGGGCTTTACGCGCTCCAGCACAGGGGACAGGAATCCTGCGGCATAGCATCCTCCGACTCCAATAATCTTTATTTTCATAAAAGCCTCGGCCTAGTAAACGACGTATTCAAAGAAAACACTCTTTCCCAGCTTAAAGGAAAAAACGCCATAGGACACGTCAGATATTCGACGGCGGGAGAAACGCTTCTGAAAAACGCACAGCCGCTCGTCGCCGATTACTATTACGGCTCTATCGCCGTAGCCCATAACGGAAATATTACGAACGCCCGCATTATAAAAGACGAACTCGAAGAAAACGGCTCTATATTTTCCTCCACCTCCGATACGGAGGTCGTAATACATCTAATAGCTTCATCGGCGGAAGACCTTCTTATAGACAGAGCGATAAATTCGTTAAAAAGGCTTAAAGGCGCGTATTCCTTCCTTTTTCTTTCGGAAAAAGAGATGATTGCCGCAAGAGACCCTTTCGGTTTCAGACCGCTTGTTATGGGAAGGCTTAACGGTTCCTTTGTGTTTGCGTCCGAAACCTGCGCCCTCGACCTTATAAACGCCGAATATATAAGAGACGTAAAACCCGGCGAAGTAATATTAGTCAACGGCGAAGGAGCAAAAAGTTTTTTCCCCCTAAGGTTAGAAAAGAATTCTAACTGCGTATTCGAACTTATATACTTTTCAAGACCCGACAGTATCTTTAACGGTAAATCCATTTACAGCCTGCGGATACGGATGGGCAAGGAGCTTGCCAAAGAATCTACCCCCGAAGCGGATATCGTAATACCCGTTCCCGATTCGGGAGTGCCTGCCGCTTTAGGGTTTTCAAAAGGTTCGGGAATAGATTTCGAAATGGGTTTTACCAGAAACCACTATGTGGGCAGAACTTTCATAGAACCTAAAAAATCGATAAGGCATTTCGGCGTTAAGGTAAAATTAAACCCCGTTCCCGACGTTATAAGGGGCAAAAAAGTCGTAGTAGTGGACGACTCCGTAGTAAGGGGAACAACGTCTAAAAAAATAGTCGATATGCTAAAACTTGCGGGAGCAAAAGAAATTCATCTGCGATTAAGCTCCCCTATGGTTATTGCGCCTTGTTTTTACGGAATAGACACTCCGGTTAAAGAAGACCTGATGGCGGCTAAATATACCGAAAAAGAGATAAACGCCCAACTTGGAGCTACGACGACAAGATTTCTTTCGATAGACGGATTAAGAAGAGCGGTAGGAAACGGCATAAATTTCTGCGAAGCCTGCTTTTCAAACGTTTATCCCCAGGAAATCAACTGCGAATCCGAATATGAAAACCAGACGCAGTTAAAACTTTTCAGCAAGGAAGTCTTTTAAATTAAATTAAGTAAATTTACGGGTTAAAAAGGATAGAATGGATAACGCCGGCGAAACTAAAACCTTCATATTAAACGCTATAAAAATGCTGTGCTGGGAAAAAAAGGAGTTTACGCTCGCTTCGGGGAAAAAGAGCGATTTCTATATAGATTTGCGGAGGATTTCTTTCGACGGCGAGTATCTATATTTAATCGGGAAACTGCTGTACGAAGAAATCGGAAATGCGAAAGGTTTAAAATTTTCCGTTATTGCAGGCGTTCCGGTAGGCGGCATCCCGCTGATTTCGGCAATACTGGCGGCAAGTTTTTTAGATAAAAATCCTTTAAAATCGGTGGTTATCAGAAAAGAAAAAAAAGAATACGGCAAAGGAAACCTCATTGAGCCGGTGCAGTTTTTATCCAAAGGCGCGAATATTTTAATAATCGAAGACGTCGTTACTACCGGCGGCTCTATTTTAAAAGCCGTGAAAAACGCAAGGGAAGAGGGCTACGAGATAACCGATGCGGTCTGTATGGTGGACAGGCGGGAGGGCGGGGCGGAATTTCTTAAGGAAAACGGCATTGTCCTTCATTCGGTTTTTACGAAAAGCGATATAACGGGATAACATTTCTGAATTATGCACTTGACAAAGCGAGATTGCTTCGCTACGCTCGCAATGACAATATCCAGTTATTGCGAGCGTTAGCAGACGGAGTCCAGCGAAGCTCACCAATCTCATAGTTATTATATGAAAAATACAAAGCATTGCTTTGTCAATTGCATAATTCAGAAATATTTTATTAATTAGCTCCCCTCCTTGAAAAGGAGGGGTGTCAGGCGTCAGCCTGATGAGGCGGTTCTGACGGGGGTATTTTTATTTATGAAAAGAACGGTTTTTTTAATTATCTTGTCTTTTGCGGTTTCTATCCCTCTTTTTTATCTGTCGGGATGTTCGGTTTTAAGCTCGCTCGGTATTCCTCCCGCGGTTCGGTCGAGCGGCGGATACAGGTCGGCTCTGCGGAAAGCGAGCAGAAAAGCCGATATTTATAATAAGCTGAATACCGCAATGTATGTAAGGGCTACTTATTTTGATAGAACTTTCGTCAGCGCTTATGAAAAAGAATACCGTTATTACTATATGAAAAAGCCGGAAGGATTAAGAGAAAAACTGCGCAAATATATTACGCTGTTCGTTTCGGTTTATACTCCGCGGAAATCCTATAACAATTTAGATTCCAAACGCTCTATATGGATGGTTTATTTAACGAACGACGAGGGCGAAAGCGTAATGCCCGTCAGCATCAAGCCTTCTCAGAAAAAAAGAGTGTTTTTAAAGAAGTTTTTTCCGTACGTTACCGGCTGGTCGAAGCAATATATTATGAAATTTCCTGAATATTACGATAAGAAGGAGAATAAATTGTTTTTGAATCCTCGGACAAAATGGATAAAACTTATAATTACCGGAGTAAACGGGAAAGCCGTTTTGAAGTGGAACATAAATAAAAAATAAACAATCCTCAGCCATGCATTTTAACGTCCTTATTATCGGTTCGGGAATAGCCGGCCTTTCCTTTGCAAACAGGTTCGACGAATCGGTTTCCGTCGGCATTTTCACGAAAAAAGAAGAAGCAGAATCGAACACTAATTACGCTCAGGGCGGGCTTGCCGCCGTTATGAACATTGGCAAAGATTCTTACGAAAAACATGTCCGGGACACGCTGACGGCGGGGGACGGACTTTGCGACGAAAAAATCGTCAGAATGGTCGTGGAAGAAGGACCTGGAGTAGTAAAAGACCTTTTAGGCTGGGGCGTTAAATTTGCCAAATATTCCGAAAACAATAAAGAATTCGACCTCGGCAGGGAAGGCGGACATTCCGAAAGAAGGGTCCTCCATGCCGGAGACATTACCGGAAGGGAAATAGAAAGGGCGTTAGTCGAAACTTCCAGAAAAAAGCCCAATATAAAAATATTCGAAAATCACATAGGCATCGATTTAATTACTACCCGCAAGCTTAAAACGGAAAGGGAAAAGGAAAACAGGGTTTTAGGCGCATATTTTTTAAATAAAAAAACCGGCGAAGTTATAACGGCGGGAGCGGACGTCGTCGTTCTCGCTACGGGCGGAGCCGGAAAAGTTTTCCTCTATACTTCCAATCCCGATATATCCACGGGCGACGGAATAGCGATGGCGCGCAGGGCGGGCGCTAAAATAGCCAATATGGAATTTTACCAATTTCATCCTACGATACTGTATCACCCGGAAGCAAAATCGTTTTTAATTTCGGAAGCGCTGAGAGGGGAGGGCGGAACGTTAAGATTAAAAGACGGAACGCCTTTTATGGACAAAGTCCACCCTCTTAAAAGCCTCGCTCCCCGCGATATAGTCGCAAGGACGATAGACTTCGAGCTTAAAAGGACGGGGGACGAATGCGTATATCTCGATATGACCCATAAGAGCAGGGAGTTTCTGGAAAAAAGATTTCCCGATATATTTAAAACCACGCTAAGTTTCGGCATAGATATGTCTAAAAAATGGATTCCCGTCGTTCCCGCCGCCCATTACCTTTGCGGAGGGGTGATGACGGACGAAAACGGCTTGACCTCGCTCGGCGGTCTTTACGCGATAGGAGAAGTCGCATGCACCGGGCTTCACGGAGCAAACAGGCTTGCAAGCAATTCTTTGCTCGAAGGGTGCGTTTTTGCGAAAAAGGCGTATGAGGCGGCGGCGCGGATGTTTAAAGGAACCGGTAAATTGGAAGAAGGTCCGAATAGCTATGGTTATTCCCGCCTGCATCAAAGACATGCTTCGATAAACGCAGGCGGGAATCCGGAATCTTTAAGCAATGCCGGCGAACAGGCCGTTCTTCCGGAGTGGAAGGATTTCGGCTTGACCGGCGGCGACGAAATGATAGTTATTTCGCATAACTGGGACGAGCTCCGGCGGACTATGTGGAACTATGTGGGCATAGTCCGTTCCGACAAGCGTCTCGAAAGGGCAAAAAGGCGCATAGACAACCTGCTGGCGGAAATCAAGGAATATTACTGGAATTTTAAAATAACCACGGATTTGCTCGAACTCAGGAACATAGCGGAAACGGCAAACCTTATAATAACTTCCGCGATTTTAAGAAAGGAATCGAGAGGCACGCACTACAACATAGACTATCCAGACAAAGACGACAAAAACTTCAGGCATCCGACGGTGCTGTAATTTAAAAAAAATATTTAAAAAAAATATTGACACTGCTTACGGCAAAGAATTATAATAATATTAAAAGGTATTTTACGTTTATTTATTAATTATCTATATCAAGCTTTATTTAAAAGGAGGATTTTATGGATAGAGAGAGAAAAGTTTTAAGTGCGAAAAAGTTCATTGCGGACAACGGCGCGTTCACCCTTATCGAACTCGTCATGGTCATTCTGTTAATCGGTATTCTGGCGGCGGTCGTCCTGCCTAAGTTCGTAAACCTGACCGGCTCCGCCAACCAGGCGGCTTCGCAGGGCGTAGTCGGGTCGCTGGGGGAAGGGGTAACGACGCAGTTATCTAAGAATTTGGTGAATAACGATTTGAGCACGTATGTGACGGTTACGGGGGCTACCAAAACAAAGGCTGGAACGGTTACATTTTTAGGAACGGCTCCGGCGGCTAATGCTGCTGGAAATAATCCTTATGAAAACCCGTTCTTACTGCTTCCAAATTATTCAATACCTTCCACCGGCTACGGTTCCGGCAGTCTTTACAACTTTGGAAATCCTATAACTATCGGGTTAACAACTGTACCTGCAAATTCATGGTGGATAGATTATACAAAAGGAACAGCCGTTGGTCCCGGCAGCGTCGGCACGCCTGTAACTTATACCCCGACATGCGATAATTCGGCTACCACTAATCCAAATTTCTTACAGCCAAGTTTCGATGTTCCAAATAACGAGTATATCTTGCCTCTCGGCGCAGTCGATTATATTTATTCTAACGGCTCAACGGTTGATAGCTATGCGTATTATATGGTATATTCGATAAACGATAATATAGACGGGTTTAATTTTGTTCCTTGCCAGTCGTAACAGTAACAAACGTAACAAAAAAAAGGCGTCCGATTTATTTATTCTCTCACTCCCGACTGCATTTGCAGGTTTAGTAAGATAATAATAGTGTTGTCTAAAAAGGCGTTGGATTAATTTTACGCAGTATCTTTTATCGTTAATTTTTTCTTTTCGTATGCGTAAAATAAAATCTGACGCCTTTTTCTTGACGCCTTTTTCTTCAAAAGACGCTGTATTTCGTAAAATATATCAATGGCATTGACGTTTTAATAAACGACATTCCTAACTTGAGAGCCGATCACTAGCCTTACGGCGGCGTAAAGGAATTCGGCATAGGAAGGGGTGACGCAAAATATGCTCTTGAGTAAATGAATGAGCTTAAATAAGTCAGTTTTTCCTGATGTTTGATGTCCTTCATTCTTTATTTGCAAAACAACATTTTTTATTGACTCTTATGGGTGTGTGGTATTATAATAAAATTATAGTCTGTTATTGAAAAATATTATTTATAATTATATAATATAAATTATTGAATAATAATATTTATCGATAAATATTAAAATTTAATGCGAAAAAATAAATTATAATATGAACAAAAAAATCGAGACCGATTATTCTTTATTCGATAAATTGCCGTATCCTATTTTAGTAATTAACGACAAATACGACGTAATTTTTTTAAATGCCTCGGCTAAAAAAGAATATTTATCAGATATTTCAGATAATAAAAGCAATATTGAAAACCTCAAAGACAAAAAGTGCTATAAAATATCCCACGGCTACGATAAACCCTGCTATGAAATGGGAGAAATCTGCCCAATAAAGAATCTTTTAGAAAATAAAGATATAAACATATATAAAATAAATCATAATCACAGAGGGCAGTTTTATAGAGTGGAAGCCTCCAGATTCGATTTTAATAATTTTTTGTTTTTTGAATCCCATAACGACGTTACGGATTTTGTTTCTGAAATAGAAGAAATTAAATCGCGAGACGAACTTACCGGACTTTTAAATTTAAGTTCGTTTTCGTCTAAAATATCCGATATAATAGCCGATACTAAAGATTTATTCCTGCTTATACTTTTAGATATCCACAATCTTACATACATAAATCAGTTTTACGGACTTTCAAATGGCGACCGTCTTCTTAAAAAAATAGGAAGTTTATTAAGGGAAACTTTTAAAGACACCGATATAATAGCCAGGGTAGCCGGAGGCGAATTCGGGATCCTTTTTCGAAATATTAAAAAGAAAGAAGACGCATTTATAATAAAGAGCAAATTAGATTCTATTTTTAAAAATCCAATAGATATAAAAGGAAAGAATATTTTAACGGAGATAAACGCCGGAGCAGCATTATTTCCCGACGACGGCGCCGATTTTAAAATTCTTTACGAACGCGCCGGCGCCGCTCTGTTTAATGCGAAAAAAAAGCGCACCGGAGATATAGAATTTTTTAATTACGAAATGGCAGAAAAAGCAGAAAGTTTTGTCAAAGCGGAATCGTTAGTCGATAATGCAGTAAAGAAAAACCTTTTTATATTTTATTATCAGCCCTACTTTTCCACGGAAGATTTGTCTATAGGCGGATTTGAAGCGCTGGCGCGCATCAAAGACGAAGAAGGACGGATTTACAACCCTTCGTCTTTTATAGATTATCTCGAAAACAGCGTTTATCTCGAAGCATTTGAAGAATATGCTTTGGAAACCGTCGTTAAAAAAATAAAAAAACATAATATAAATATTTCTTTGAATATTTCAGGTAAAAGCTTTAGCAAGCCGAACTTTATGAAAAAAGTCCTGTCGGCATGTTATAACGTAGGCGGCAGTCTTACAATAGAAATAACGGAAAGGGTTCTCATAGAAGATATAAAAAAAACGCAATTTATCATAAACGGACTAAAAAACTGCAAGGCGGAATTCGGCGAAGAAGGAATTTGCGAAAATCCTATCAAAATTGCTATGGACGATTTCGGTACGGGATACTCTTCTTTGCTATACCTTAAAGACCTTCCCATAAACGTACTTAAAATAGATATATCTTTTGTCAGGGATATAGCGAAAGGGCATAAAGAAAAAGCCTTGATAAAAACTATTATAGGACTTTCCAAAGAACTTGGTTTAAAAACAATCGCCGAAGGAGTGGAAACGCAGGAGCAGTTCGATATTTTGAAATCTTTAGGCTGTTGTTACGTTCAGGGATTTTTACTGGCAAAACCCATGCCGGAAGAAGAAGCGTTCAAAATAATCAAATAATATTATAAGGTAATTTAAATTACTCAGAAGAAAAATTTTGTGATTTTGCAATATATATATTAATTTGAAATAGTTGTTATTAATTATTATAATTAATGTTGTATTTGTTTTTTTAATTAAATCGGTAAACATATAAGGCTGCAACTATATTTAAGGAGGCATATATTATTGAACGTTCTGAAATCAAAGCAGTTTTTAATAGGACTGACGATAGGAATAATACTTTTAATATTTTCGATATTAATAGTCTATTTTACCGGTGATTTCAATTATGCTATAAGAAGGTTTAATATAATATTTTTTTTCGCCACATTCATAATTATTTCTTCAATATTTTTATCGTCTTATCTGATTGCAAAGAGAGATTTAAAATTATCCGAGCAAAAAAGGCTTTTTGACGCAGTAATGAAATATACCACCGATACCATTGTAGTTAAAAATCCTTCGGGAGTATACATAGCAGCCAGCAAAAGCGCGGAGGAATTTCATTCTGTTCCTGAACTTACTTCTACTGTAGGTAAAACGGATGAGCAAATAAAAATTTCATCCTTTCAATCGGAAGATTTCTTTAAAACGGTCGAAGATGTCGACAAAATAATATGGGAAACAAAAACCCCTCATAATTTTTTACTCCAACTTTATGATAGGAATAAAACTTCCCATATCTTTGATATTACAAAGATACCTATTTTTGACGAAAAAGGCGGAAGACTGCTGTCTATAGCCGTAGGGCACGATATAACGGATAGAATGGAGAGCGAAAAACAGTTCAAATCCATGTTTTACGATAATTCCCTCCCGATGTTTACTTTTGATTTAGAAACTCTTGTTTTGCAGGATGTAAACGAATCAGCCGTAAAATACGGCGGATATGCCGAAAACGAGGTCGTGGGAAAGACTCTGAAAGAAATCGACCCGTTTATTATAAAAGATATAATTTTTAAACTTTTAGATAAATTCAAAGAAGGAAAAGATAAAACTTTCAGAGGGCTTAAATTTCCTTTAAAAAATGGAGAAATAAGGGATATAGAGGTCAGTCTTACGTTAATTTATAAAAAAGATGTGCCCATAGCTGTAGCAACTATTTTTGATGTTACCGAAAAACTTGCAAACGAATCTAAAATAAAGTTGCTTAAACAGCTATATGAATCATTAATCAAGGAAGTTTCTTTAATATTAAACCCCGAAAGCGAGAATGCCGTTTTTCACAGGACGCTTGTCGCATTGCAAAAAAGCGGCATTTTTAACGCAGTATGGATAGGCAGGCTTGAATCAGATAGGAATATCAAATATATATCAGCCAGAGGCAGAGGAACACAGGAATTAACGAAGATAAAATTGTACGCTGATTGCGATAAAAAGTTTTTGACGCTTGCCGAAAGGGCTGTATGTTTAAATCGCATAGTTTATAATAACGACCATATTTCCGACCCGCTTCTTGAGCCGTATCTTGATTTTCTGATAAAAAATGAGTGGCACTCTGCTTGTGCTGCTCCCATTCATAGGGTAAGCAAGGTGTGGGGAGTTATTACTTTGATTTCCGACAAAAAGAATATCTTTGACAGGGATATACTGGAATTTGTTTCTAAAATATCAGCTCTTTTATCACACAGTCTTAACGAGATAGATATCAAAAAGCAACTTGAAAAAGAGAAAAGAAAATCGGAATATCTTGCCCACCATGATCCGCTTACCGGACTTCCGAACAGGCTTCTTCTTACTCAGCTGTTGGAAGGAGCGCTGAATAGGGCAGATAGAGGTAAAACTTATGTCGGCGTAGGGATGATAGATTTCGACGACTTTAAACAAATTAACGATACCTTTGGACACGATGAGGGAGACAATCTTTTAAAAGAATTTGCAAAAAGATTAAAAAATATTTTAAGGCAGACAGACCACTTGGTCAGGATTGGAGGAGACGAATTTGTTATATTAATGGAGGATTTAAAAAATAAGGACGACTTGTATATACTTATTCCAAGAATAGAAAAGGCATTTGCTAAACCCATTGTTATAAAAGGAAACGATATTTATTTAAAAATAAGTTTAGGCATTACCCTTTACCCTATAGATAAACAGCCGCCGTATCTATTGCTGGTTCACGCCGACAATGCAATGTACGGCATAAAGGCAAAAAAGGGAGTAAGAGAAACATTCTGGCAATTATATGAGGAATAAAAATAAAATTAATTAACGGATTTTTAACGTTAACGGGGGCATTTAATGAAAGTAAAAACAGATTTTATTCCATCGTCCGTTCTAATTCTTAACTCGGATAACGAAATAATACATGCAAACGAATGCGCAATAAAAACTTTCGGAGCGGTAAAAAAGGGAACAAAATGCTTTCAATATACGCATAAAAATATCAGGCCTTGCAATGAATGCGGAGAAATATGCCCTATGTATGAAATGTTAAATAAAAAAGTTGACAAATTTACGACGCTTCACGTGCATAAAACACTTAACGGAAATGCATACAATACCGTTATCTTAAAAAAGATATCGGACAATTTATATATAGAATTGATAGACGATATAACCGATGTATTTTTTAATGAACTCGAAAACAATAAAAAACAGCTTGAATTGGTTTGGGAGGTGGATTTTTTAACCGATATTTACAACAGGAGAAAAATAATAAGCATAATAAATTACGAGCTTAAAAAATCTAAAAGATATAAAAAGCCTTTAACGATTGTTATGATGGATTTAGACGGATTTAAAATTATAAACGATGGATTAGGCCACATAAAAGGAGATGAAGTTTTAAAGGCCGTAGGCGTTATACTCAAAGAGAATATAAGAGACGTCGATTATGCCGGAAGATACGGCGGAGACGAGTTTATATTGGTTCTTCCGGAAACAAACATTGAAAATTCTATTAAAATAGTCAAAAGAATTAAAAAAGACATAGAAGCAATGGACTGCCTTGATGATTTAAACATTACCGCAAGTTTCGGAATAACGTCCGTTAATGAAAAAGATTTAACGGACATCGATATAATAAAACGCGCCGACGAAGCATTATATAAATCCAAACATGAAGGTAAGAATAAGTATAACGTTAAATAAAAATTTTGCATCTTAAACAACTGTTTTTTATTATATATGAAGAAAATTAAAAAAATTCTCGTAGAACAGCTTAAGGTTGGTATGTATATTTCTGACCTTGACGAGGGTTATATGGACCACCCTTTTATCCTGAGCAGGTTTCAGGTTAAAGACGATGGCGTAATTCGTAAATTAATCGATGCCGGAATACGTGCGGTATATATTGATACATCCAAAGGTCTTGACGTGCCGGATGCACCGTCCTACAGCGATA
>DAHVOJ010000013.1 GCA_027318865.1 bacterium
CGATCTAGTATTTTTAGCTTAAAATCTTTAAAATTTAACTTAATTTTTACCGCCGGCAGATAGTCGATAAATTTTTTAGAATCAAAACGGGATAAATAAGGAACGATGCCGGTATTTTTGTATTTGTAAAGTTTTTCGGTATAACCGGTTTCATTTTTTAAGAGCATTAAAGACATATCGTAAATATATTCAGGTTTAATTAATCCCTGACAAACCGGATTTAAACATTTTAGATTAAAATCGCATGGAAAACATCCAATATCGGGAATTACGAGCAAACGGTTTTCGGCATATGGTCCCGTTTCTAAAAAACCGACGTTTCCGGTATAAATAACGATTAATTTAGTTCCTACGGCAACTCCTATATGCATTGTTCCGGTATCGTGGGTTATCAGAAGATTTGAGCGCCGAACGACGTAAACAAGGTCGGAAACGGAGGTTTTACCTGTAAGATTGATAAGCCTTTCGTTTGCGACTATGCTTTCTATAAAACCGCCTGCTTTAACGTCGTAGTTTGCTCCGAGTAAAACGACTTTCGTTTTAATGTCGCCGTTTAAAAACATCTTAGCCAGTTCCGCAAAATAGTCGTAACGCCATTTTTTAAGTTCAGTCGATGCTCCTATGGCAAAAGAAACGATATTATCTCTTTCTTCTATACCGTATTTTTTTAAAACTTCAAACTCCTTATTTCCATCATGTTCTTCATTATTTTTTTTTGCGTCTAAAAAAATTTTATTCACGTGTTGTTTATATTGGGTTTTATTCGTTTTTATAGTTCTTTCGTATAGATCTACGAGATTTAAAACGCTTACTTTTCTGTTTTTAACGGCAGAAAATATATATGCTATCATTTCGTCGTTAGATATTATAGTTCCTTCGCGGTTTACCGATATACCTATATTTTTTAACGAATTTAAAATATAAAGGAAATAAACGCTAAATTCATCGTGGGAAAGGTTTACCGCAAGGTCGTAATTTACTTGCAAGATACCGTCGAACATGTCGCCTAAAGCTTTCAAAACATCTATAGTTAAGTCGAAATTGTTTGCCTTTAAAATCTCAGATAGCTCGGTAACGTTTATAGGTTTAATCTCATCGACATACGGAAGAAAAGGGGCAATGTCCGCAAATTCCTTAGAAATTAAAAGTTTAACGCGGCTTTCAGGATAGATTAATCTAATTTTTTTAAAAAGAGCGGTGGACTGAATAAGGTCGCCCATGCGGGTAAGATTCAGTATAATTATATTTTTCATCGCCGGATTACAGCCCTTCGAGTTTTACTAATTTTGATTTTATCGCCCATAACATTAAAATCATAGCTTCCGATTTAGACAACCTGCCTTTACCGCTTTTTATGCTCTCTGCCATATCTCTTATAGAAAGCGATTTTTTGTCGGAAAACTGCATAATAAGGTCGTGAAGTTCTTTATTTCCTTCAGTTTCTTTCAACAGTTCCGAAATATTCTGCTTTCTGGTTTCAAGTTTAGATTTTATCTGTTCGTATGAATTTAAGAGTATTATATTCATCATCTCGCGGACGCGGCGTTCGTAAGTATGATTTTTAACTACCGTTTCCCTGCCGTGAGCGGCTATAGACAATCTTTCCTCTTCATTTGCAAGGTAGTACTTTATTTTTTTTCTTAAGTCGTCCACCGTATCAAAAACAACCAAATCTTTTCCGTCTTCAAAAACTCCATCCATATACTTGCGCCTGTCCACAAGCTGAAAACCTCCGCAGGCTAAAATTTCGTAAACCCTAGGATTTAAAAAATCTCCGTTTGGATTTATGTCCCAGTGCCACATAGAAGAATGAAGGTTGATATTTATTTTTGAATAGTTATAAATTTTGACGGCTTCTTCTTCGGTAAACCTTTTGCAGCCGTCCTGAATTAACAAACTTAAAGGAAGTCCTACATACCAGTCGCCTCCCCATATTTTGAAATTAAAATCGATAAGCTGGGCAAAAACGTTTTTCCTGTTATAATAACCCGCTCCGGCAAAACTTACGTCGGAGCCGTATCTTATTCTGTCTTCTTGGTTGTAGCCGGTAATTTTTTTATGGAAATCCGGCAGGCAGGCTAAAGGAAGATAATGATAGTTATTTGCGTCTATGTTTTTTAGCTCGTCAAAAAAATCGTCTTTCTGTATGGTAAAGAAATAATCGACGTTTTTTACTATAGTATTCCAGTAGGTAAGCGTCCTGAAATCTTCTACAAACCAGTATGCCGTTTTAATCCCCATACTCTTTAGTTTAAGCAGAGTTCTTTCGCTTGCCGGAGACTGCGCCATAAAAATAACCAGGTCCGGCGGTTCGTTAAAAACGGAAGAAAGAAGGGCTTCGGACATAAGGTTAAAAAGGCTCTGCTTTAACGAATTTACATGGTCTTCGTTTGGAGTAAATTCGCCCATATATTTATATGCGTCGTAAAATTTTGAAAAATCGAGTATTTTTACGTCATAACCCAAATTTAAAAGAGCCGAGTGCAAATAATTTCCGATTGTAGAAGAACCGCCGTACATTGGCTGTACTACTAAAACCTTAAAAGAAGATGGGGTAAAAAACTGGTTAATTCCGTGAAGTTTATGTATCAAGCCGTATGCTTCGGGAAATATTTTCTTGTAAGAAGGCAGTTCGCATAATAATATACTGCCTTTATCTAGTTCCAGCTTTTGCAAAATTGCGGAAGCGTCTGCATAAATGTTTTCGCAGTCAGAATCTAAAACGGTAAGTTTTACAGTTTTCGATAATTCAGAAACGTTGAAATTGCTTTTTATAAATTCAATAGATTCTTTCGAAGGTTCGACGACTTCTATTTTTATTTTGCTTTCTTCTTTTTTTAATAAATCCGATAAAGCTTCTATATGATAACCCGCGCCCAATCCGAAAACTATAATTTTATCGGGTATCCCTTCCGAATTAATCCTATCCATAATCTGAGCCGCCCATTTCCAACCTTCGGAAACCGGGTCGTAAACCGAATGAACGGTAATTCCGTTAATCTTAAAAGACGGGGCGGACGCAACCTTGGTCTGGATAACTTCGAAGCTGCTATTATTATTCATATTTTTTTAAAACATTTTTAAAATATTAAGGGCATTATCTAAAAGCAAAATTATATCGTTAAAACTCTTCGATGCACCTGAAGAATTTAATTCGTCTATAAAATAATCGCATGCAAGTTTAAGATAGCCGTAGTTTAAACCTAACGATTTTACTGCGTCTTGGAATTTTTCGAAATATAAAGATTCTCCTTCTCCGCAACCGAAGGACTTCAGTCCGTTTTCAAAAACGGTTCTTATGAATGAAATTTCGCGTATTAAAGAATCCGCCGACTTTCCGTCTATTTTATAATATTTATTCGTATATCTCAAAACTTTATTTTCATCAATTTTTACGTTATTTTTAGAAAGAACGTTGAGCCAGCAAAATTTTAATATTTCCGAAGCAAGTTCGTTTTTGTTTATTTTCGGCTTATGCACCGGGTAAAAGTGAATTGAATTCATATGCTTGCAGACGGCAACCGAAAAATTACCCTTTTTTACGTTTGCAATAATTCTTTTTTTAATTTCCGGAAGTTCGATTCTTCCTTTTTTGCATGCCGAATACAGTTTATTTCGCATAATCTGCAGAAGTACCAAGTCGAAAACATTTTCGGGATTTATGTCGTTTTTGCAGGCATAATTATAGCGGCAAGGTTCGTGTTGTAAACATGGATAGCATTCTATTTTCGAATAAATTACGTATGAATTTTCTATATGCGGTCCCGTTTCGTAAAAATTTGCGTTGCCGGTATAGATAGAAACCGAAGGAACGTTAAAAATCTGGGCTACATGCAAGGTTCCCGTATCGGACGCTATAATTAAATCGAAGTCTTTTATAAGATAAATAAGTTCGTTAAGGTTAGTCTTTCCCGTCAAATCGATAATATTGGCGACTTTAGTCAGTTTTCTCTTTATTTCTTCCGCCGCTGTGGATTCTTCCGCCGTTCCTACTATTATTATTTCGCAGTTTAAATTTGAAGAAAGCAAATTAATTAACTTTGCATAATTTTTCGACTGCCAGACTCTTTTAGGATGCGTTGCTCCTATAGAAATACAAATTCTTAAAGGTTCGCCGCCCGTCAGCCTTTTTTTGTTTTTAACCTGTTTTTTTAAATTTATAATATCGTATGAAGTTTTTATTTCGGCAGGTTTTTCGCTTCCTATGAGCGAATATATATCTACTATATTTATTCTGTTAAGGCCGCGGTTTTTTACGATATTAAATAGGTAGTTTGTCGCCGCGCTTCTCGAAATCGCTCCGGCGGTTTTAGGAGATTTGTCGAGAGCGATAAAACCTCTTTTTTGTTCTTTAAAAAAACTTAAAAAAAGAGAATTGGTAAAATCGTAGTTTAAGTTTACTGCAAGTTCGTATTCAGAGGTAAAATCGGATAAAAATAAATAAAATTCGTTTAAACTTTTGGCGGAAATACCGGGGGGCTTTAACAGGCTTTCGTAAGTAAAAAAATTTATACCGGCGTTAAAAATATTTTTTATATTATATATGCTTTCGTCTATAAGTATATCGATTTTTTTTGATTCGGCTCCTACTGCAAAATTTAAGGAAGTTAAAGCCTCTATAAGCGGAACCGATTGAAAAAAATCGCCTATTCGTCTCGTCTGGAATATAAATATATTGCTATTAAACGGCAACGGCGATACCGCCCGAAATACGCATACCTGAAGTTTGTTCTGAGTTTAATACCGGATTCGCATCCGAAACTCCCGAGTTTTGTTTTTGTTTCCTATCTTTTTCTATAATAATCTTCCAGCCGTTTAAAAGGTTTTGCAGTATAGTAAGCGACTCGTCAAGCTTATGCGCGTCTTTCTTTAAATTCGCGGTAGTAAGATGGATCGACAAAAAAGTGTAAAGTTTGTTTAAATTTTTTGCCGTTTCCCCGCCCTTTTCCATATTGAGCCGGGCATTAAGCTCGTTAATAATGGAGACGGCGTTAGATATATTTATCGACTTGCCCGCATAATCGTTCTGCGCAAGTTTTTCTTTAGCCTCCTTAACGAAATTTATTGCTCCTTCGTATGCCATAATAATAAGCGTTCCCTGGTCAACGGTATTAACGTTTATGTTTTCATATTTTGAAATTGCATCCATAATGAAATTTATCCTCCTTAAAATTTATTTATATACCGTTATAACTAAGCTCCTTGAGCAATCATCTGCTTTATGCTGTTAGTCATAGCCGAATTTGTAGTCTGCATCTGCCCTATGTAAGACTCCAAACTCGAAAACTGTTTCGTGTACATTCCCATCTGGTCCTGCACTAAAACCTGCTGAAGCGATATCTGGTTATTCATGTTTGTAATTTCCGTATTGATTTCCTGTTCGTTAAACTGTACGATGCCGTTTGCCGGATTGGTATATGTATTTAAAAAACTCGTCATTCCGCCCGGCATAGAAACGCCGTCGGCAGTGGAAGAACCGTTAACCAATGCGCTGAAATACTGCTGAACCTGCTGGGGATTTGTAGCCAGCATATTATTTAAAGTCGAAGTATCGAGCTGTAACTGACCTGAACCGTTAGAGTTGGAAGTGATCCCGTAGGTGGAAGGAAGGCCGGCGGCACCCGAAAGAGTAGGAGCTTCGCTTCCCATAAAACCGTATAATGAATTGACCAAGCTCGAAAGCGCAATATTGCCGCCTAATGGACCGAGAGACGAGTTCTTAGTGTTTCCGGAACCGCTCGAAGTTACCGTATTTTGCGACGACACGGCGCTTATTACTTTATTGTATGCGGAAATAAAACTGTTTACCGCTCCGTCGATAGCCTGCGTATCTATTCCTACGGTTAAGGTGGTTGAACCGGCGGAAAGCAAATTTAACGTAACGCCGGGTATCGCATTTGTAACGGTGTCCGTCTGACTCTGAATATAAGTATTTCCGTAATCTATAATTGCGTTTTGGGCAGCCTGCATGGTCGGATTAAAAGCATCCAAAGAAAAAGAATCCCCTGCGGTTAAAGTCTGTCCTGCGGTAACCGAAAGTTCTATTCCGCTGTTAGTCGAATTAGAAGAAGTAGATCCGTCTATATAATAAGAAGTAGTTCCTGTCTCCGACGACGGAATAGTGAAACTTCCGCTTTGGTTTGAGCTATTAGTCCAGTTAATAGTTATGGCATTTGTTCCCACAGTTTGGGTTCCGGTGCCGCCGACCGTAAACTTGTATGTCTGGCTTGCCGTTCCGGTATATGTTCCTGTGGAGGTTGGAATAGTATCTCCCGAAGACGGAGTGCCGTTCCAGTAGGTAGGATTAATGGTCGATGTATTGAGATTAAGACTCGCCGTCCCCCCCGAAAGAGTATTGTTAATCGTAATCGCGCCGTTAGTTCCGGTAGTATTGCTGGTTAAAACAAGCCTATAGGGGTTATTTGAACTTCCGTCGCTGATAATGGCGGCGCTTACGCCTGCTCCCGCATTATTTATCGCCTGAGCGAGATCCTGAAGCGTATATCCCGTAGTAGAATTCAAAGCAACATTCGTCGTTGTTCCGTTAACGGTAATCCCGAAAGTGCCTGTTCCGTTACCCACGGTTGTCGAAGTAGCCGCAATCCCCTGAGAAGCTACTTCCGCCGCCTGCGCAAGCTGATTAACGGTAAAGTTATACGTTCCGGGAATAGCCGAAGACGAAGCCGTCGCCGTCGCTACCGAAGTATCGCTTGAAGTTGCCGTATATGATTTAAACAAAGACGGCTGACCGAGAGCGGCAGCGGCAGAATTTAAACTAGTAACATCGGCGCTTATCGTTTGCCATGCAGAAAGCTGATTATTCAGCGGGGTTTCCTGAGCCTGCATCAATGTAATAGGGGCGGACAGCGCCTGGTCAAGCGCATTTAATATGGCCGTATAATTAATTCCCGACTCAGGACCCGTTCCCATAACGATAAGACCTTGATTAGGATAAGAACTCGTTGAAGTTATCGACATTTTATATTACCTCTGATAATGCGGGCTGAATTAATTCTGCCGGCATTATCCTTAATTAACGTTATAATTTACTGCTGTAGAGAGAACCTTTCTGATAATTCGACATCATTTTTAAAACCGAATTAGGCGGAATCTGCGCCAGAACTTTTCCGGTTTTAAAATCCACTACGTTAATAACTGCGCCGCCGGCGCTTGCATCCCATTTAAAAAGCATTGCCTGAGACAGCATAGGAGAGGGGTTAAGATTCGACTCTATCTGTTTTGATAATTCTTTTTCTTTTTCGGCGCTGCTGTTTTCTGAGTTTGTTTGATTTGCGGAGATATTTGTATTGCTTGCTACCGCATTATTACCGCTATTGTTATTCCGCGTATTTTGATTAACGGCATCGTTTTTAGAATTTACGGCAGACCCGTTTACCTTATCCGCATTATATGTATTATTGCCGTTAGCATTATTTGCCGCATTTACGTTTAATGATAACTGGTTCATGATATATCACTTCTTTTTATTATGGTAATAAGTTTTGGACAACGGGGACAGATTTAAAATCTGTCCCCTAATCCTGAATCTGTAACCATTATCCTATTACATCAATTTATTTATTTTACTTCAACAGGGTCAAAAGTCCCTGAGGAACCATCGATGCCTGCGAAAGCATAGCTTCGCCGGACTGCGCCAGAGTAGAAAGCAAAGTAAACTGGGACATTTCCTGCGCGAAATTTACATCCATAATGTTGTTATATGCAGCCTGAGTGTTCGTTCCTTCAGTCTGAAGGTTTCCAAGTATCTGAGTAACCCTGTTCTGGTAAGAACCGAGCTGACCGCTTATACCGGCTACCTGATTAACCGCCGCTTGAACCGCAGAAAGAGCTATTAATGCGCTGCCGGAACTGGTCAAATTTACCTGCGACAGAGAAGATTGAACACTTGCTCCATTATTTAACCCTAATAGATTAGATGCAACACCCTGTATCGAAACTGAAATCTGGTTGTTAGTTGTACCGGCATTTGGACCTATTTGGAAAGAAAATGCTGAAATAGAAGTAGCACCCAATGTGGTTAGGGTTCCGCCACCGTTCAAAAGATGCAGTCCATTAAACGACGTAGAATCCGCAATCTGCGTAATTTCCGATTGAAGCTGTTGAAACTCGCTGTTTAGCGCCTGTAAGTTTGCGTTACTGTTCGTTCCGTTAGCGGCGTTGGTCGCAAGAGTCTGCATAGTTCCAAGCATACCCTGTATGGTAGAAAGAGCGCCTGAAGCGATGTTGATTAAAGAGTTTCCGTTGTTAGCGTTTGAAGTTGCCTGATTGATGCCAAGGCTGGTTGCATTTAAGCTCTGCGCAATTTCGTAGCCTGCCGGATTGACCCAAGCGCCTGTTATCTGCAAACCGCTGGAAAGTTCGTTTAAAGCCTGTCCTAAAGAATTGTTGGTGTTTTGAAGATTGTCCGTTGCAATGATGGCTGATTGGTTTGAATTGATAAATAGACCGTTGTACATTTTATCCTCCGTGATAAATTATTTCGGCATCCATGCCGAAATTGTTAAATTACATTTACATTAATGAATTTTTTTAAGTTTTACTTAACTTACTTTTAACCTTTGTCTTATAAACTAAAACTTCTTTTTTAGAATAGATTAATGTCCTCCTTTTTCGAAAACATTAATTTTCGGTATTAATTCGTTCACCCCCTCTTACATTTTATATTCGTTATCTAAAATTTTAGACAACTAACCTATCCTTTTATTTATTAATCGTCACAGCTTTCTAAAAACTTTAATTTTTTTTACGATATATTCTTCGCCAATCAACCTGTCTTTTTATTTATTAGGATATTTCATCTCTCCCCTCCTTTTTTTATTAAGAAGGACTACTGAAATATACTGAACAATATTATGTTATCTTTTATAGTTTTAGCTCCCCTCCTTTTTAAGATATATTTTTCTGTGTGTTTAGGAAAAGCATGTCTTTTCCTGCAGAAAAATATGGGTGTCGGCCTATGGCCGACGGGGTGGTTAATAAACGTTTAGAAAAATTTCTATTTCTTCCGCAGAGGCATGCGCCGTTAAACCGTCGGTATATATCGTCATATCCGCCTGCCCGTAAAATTTCTCCCTTTCTTTAAGTTTATCGGAAACAGTCTTTTCGGTAAATCCTTTTTCCCCTAAAATCGGTCTGTGCGTTTCGGATTTTATCCTTTCATAAATAGTCTTTGTATCGGCTTTCAGATATATCGTCGTTCCGATATTTTTGAGCAGTTTAAGGTTTTCGTTAAACGCCGGCATACCTCCGCCCGTCGAAATTACCCAATTTTTACTTTCTTTACCGATAATTATGGAATTTTCGCAGTTATCAGTTCTCCCTATTTTCTTCTTTCCCTTATCTTTACCTACATCAGTATATTTTCCTAAAATTTTAGATATATCCGATTTATTTTTATCCAACTCCTTTAAAATTTCAGTTTCGAGATTTCTGAAATAATTCTCGCCTTTATTTTTAAAAATTTCCGTAATAGCCGTCCCTTCTTTTTTTTCTATTAAGCAGTCCAAATCTATAAAATTCAACCCTTTATTTTTAGCCAGAATCTTCCCGACTTCCGTCTTCCCCGCTCCCATAAAGCCGATTAATATTATATTTGTTTTCATTTTTTTTAATCCTTTTTCTATCTATATACATCTTTTCTATGTCTAACCCTAATAATTTCAACAGTCAAGATATCCTCACTAACGGAATATACAATACGGTAATCTTTTACTCTAATTCTATATATAAAATCATTGTTTGTTAATTTCTTACATTTATTTGGGAAGGGATTTGTTTTTAAATCTTCAACTGCGGTAATTATTAACGGAATAATAGATTTGTCTATCTTTAACAATTCTTTCTTTGCAGACTTTTTCCATCTAATATTACCTTAACTCACCGTTAGAAAGTTCTCTTTCTGGAGAATTTATAATATGTTGAAGCAATTTTAATAGTTTCTAACGGTGAGTTAAGGTATTATAAGCATTATAAGATGTCATTCCGTTTTAATTCTGTAATTATTTTTTCATGCGATACGGTTGGTTCGTTTATCCTTTCTGCTACAATTTCAAGGTCTTTAATATCTTCTAATAATTCTTCGAAATCTTCAATAGATAATATTACCGATTTTTTATTGCCATGCGCATCCGTTATATATTCGGGGTGTAGATTTTTAATGTAAGAATTATTTATTTTAGTTCCGGCGTTTGTTTTTTTCATAGTCTATTTTTTTAGCATCAACTCAAATAATAATCCTATAATGCCAACAAAACCAATTTGAATACCTATAAACCATTTTATTAATGTTAATACCGCCTTATTTAAATCATCTTTAGTTGCAAAAGTCTTTAACATATTTTCCTGACTTTCTTTTTTGCAGTTTTCATTCATAACCTCAAAATATTCAGTTATGGTTTTTGCCTCCTTTTCGCCTAACTTGTCTTTAAGCGCATTAAATATATCGATTATGCTTGCATTCATATTGATATTATTTCTCCATAATAAATATTTGTTATATATTTAAAGTATATTAAACATGCAAATAAAAGTCAATTTTCCGTCCCATTTTTTATATACCCGTCATAGTTTCTTTTAATCTCGTTCATATTGTCGCCGCCGAATTTTTTGAGGAAAAAATAGCATATGGAAAAAGCGAGGGCGGATTCGACGACGATGGACGCCGCAGGAACGGCGCATACGTCCGACCTTTCGAGAAAGGCTTTTTTTGGTTCGCAGGTATTTAAATCTACGGTATCGAGATAAGGTTTCATTAAAGTGGGTATGGGTTTCATTGCGCAGGTTACGCTTATTATTTCTCCGTTGGACATTCCGCCTTCTATGCCGCCGGCATTGTCGGTTTTTCTGTAAAAGCCGCCGGCCGCGCCTCCGCCTTTCCCTTTATCGGCACTTTGATAGTATATCGAATCATGACATTCAGAGCCTCTAAGATAAGCCGATTTTACTCCGGCGCCGATTTCGACGCTTTTAATTGCCTGTATGCTCATTACGGACATCGCTATATGGGCGTCCAATTTCTCGTCCCACTGCGTAAAACTGCCCAGACCGACGGGTACGCCTTTTGCCTGGGCGGTTATAAGCCCGCCTGCTGTATCTCCTTCCGCTTTCATCTTGTCGATAAACGCCTTTGCCTTTTCTTCATGTTCGGGATAAGGCATGCGGAGCTCGGAATTCTCGATATTTTGACGAATAGTAGGGTCGAAAATATCGATAGAAAAGCGGTCTATTTCGGCTGTCTCGGAGAAAAAGGCGTCGGAATTCAATTCTGTCGCCTTTTTCTTAGCCGCATGTGTGTCAGCCAAAATTTCAGCCGTACCAATTCCAACCCCGCCGATGCTCAGCACCGCCGAAGCAAAGTCGATGCCGAAATTTTTCAGAAGTATCTGGCAAATCGCCCCGACTGCAACCCTCGACGCAGTTTCCCTTGCGCTCGAACGCTCTAAAACATTTCTTATATCGTCTAAACCGAATTTTATCGAACCGGCAAAATCGGCATGCCCCGGTCTCGGAGTATGGATTTTGCTTTCTTCGGGAACGGGTTTAAAGGCATCCATCCTGTCCCGCCAGTTTTCGTAATCCTTGTTTTTTATAAAAAGAGAAATTGGCGAACCGGTAGTTAAGCCTCCCCTTACGCCTGATAAAAACTCTATCTTGTCGGTTTCTATCTTCTGCCTTGCGCCCCTTCCGTAGCCCGACTGTCTTAGCTTTAGCTTTTCGTTTATAAAATCTTCGTCTATTTTTACGCCCGCAGGAAAGTTGTCTATGATAGTAACGAGCCCCTTGCCGTGGGACTCGCCCGCAGTCAAAAATCTGAGCATTTTTATATCTCCTTGATATTTATTACGCTAATATAAAAAACAAATCTGACTTTTTACGACTCCTTTTTTAAACCGCCCCGTCAGGCTGACGCCTGACACCCCTCCTTAATAAAAGGAGGGGTAGCGGCCAAAGGCCGGCGGGGCGGTTGCCTGAAAAACATTTACCCTTCTATCATCGCATAGGCGTTATGATTATGTATGCTTTCGAAGTTTTCCGCCTCCACCCTGAACCGTTTAATATTTTTATTCTTTTTGAGTATTCCGGCCACGCATCTTGCCACATCCTCTACGAACATAGGGTTTTCATAAGCATGCTCGGTCAAAAACCTCTCGTCTTCCCTCTTTAACAGCGAATAGATAGGGGAGCTTGCGCACGATTCCACATCGGCTATTATATCCTCGAACCATATCAGCTTATCGAACTCCAGCGAAACCGAAACAAAGCCCCTCTGGTTATGCGCCCCGTATTTAGATATTTCTTTTGAACAAGGACAAAGAGTATTTATCGGCACCTTGACGCCGATTATTATTACGCTTTCGTCGTCGGAGCGGGGAGTGCCGGAGGGAGCCTTATTATTAGAGATAAAGGTGTCAGAATTGAATTCTGACACCTTTATCTCCGTTAAATCTGACAACTTTTCGGCTCGCAATGCTTTTTCCTGTTTCGGCGTAGTTGCTTTTCTGTCTTTTATCGTTCCGTTATAATAGCAGATATACTCCATCAGGCTTTTTTTTCCGCTCACGGGAGCGGTTTTTTCTATAAAATAAGGAAACTCCATTTCGACCGAAGCCGAACCGGCATTTAAAACTTTTTTAATTTTCCTTAAAATATCGGGAAAACTGACTATGCTTATTTCGCCCCTGTGTTCGTTTAAAACCTCTAAGAATCGGCTCATATGCGTTCCTTTGAAATAATGCGGAAGGTCCACGTACATATTTATGTCTGCTACCGTATGCTGGAATGATTTTGCTTTATCGAGAACCGATATAGGATAATGCAGGTTTTTTATACCGACTTTGTCTATTGCTATGCCTCTTTTATCCTTTGAATTTTGAACGTCTTTAAGCATTAAAGATTAATATAGTTTTTTAAAAACCTGATTATGAGTTCCTAGCGCAACAAGAAAAAGGGTTTGTGAATTTGTATCAATTTTAAAAATTAATAACCAGTCGTTTTTTACGTGAATTACTTCATAACCTTTAAAATTGCTTTTTAAATTATGTCTTCTATATATTAAATCTATCGGTTTTTCTTCTTGCAGGCTAATAATAATATTTTTAAGAACCTCGAAATCTAATTTTGAATATTTGCCGCTTAACTTATCTCTCTCGATATCCTTTTTATAATGCTTTTCTATTTTAATATCAAGCATCTGCTGTTCAGTCTGTTATTTTTTTTAGATATCTATATCTAGGTCTTTAAATAAATCATCGGCTGTTTTGTATGTTTCGGTATTTATATTATTCTCGATATTTTCTATTCTTTTTTTAATATCGCCGGAAGGTATCGCTAATTCAAAAGGGATTTTTTTTTCGATGGATACGGCCGCCAGAAATAAATTTACCGCATCTCCGAGACTTAATCCAAGGGCATCAAAAACTTCTTTAGAACTTTTATAAAATCCATTATCGATTCTTACGCTTGTTTGTCTTTTCATAAAAAAATACCTACTTTTTCAATCTTTATTATTTATTATAGTATAATGCAATTGGAGTATAAAATCAAGCTGAATCTTAGAAAGTTCAGCAGATTAAATCAGGAGTATGAATGCGAGGGCGGGTGCTTATAAAAACAACGCTTTTATGCCCGCCGAAGCGCGTGAATAAATCTGTCCCCTTTTTGTTTCTTTTTGTTGCTATTTTTTAAACAGAAATAACTCAGCCGTTTATAATCCTCGGCGTAATAAATATCAATAATTCGCTTTTAGTTATAGTAAAGGTTTTGGACTTAAACAGCCACCCGAGCAAAGGGATATTCATGAACCCGGGAATTCCGCTATTAGTAACGTTTCTGACCATCGTATAAACGCCGCCTAAAACAACGGTGCTACCATTATTAACGATAACCGTCGATTGTATGCTCTGTGTATTTAACGAAGGAGGCGCGCTGCCGCTAAAATTAACAGGAGTATTATTGGATGCATTTATAATTAGCTTAACGCTACCGTTAGCCATTATATGCGGCGTTATACTAAGCGAAAGGTTAGCGGTAACGGTTATAAGTGTCCCGGGGGCGCCCAAAGTACTGGCGGCGCCGGGATAATATATGGTTTCCCCTTTTTCTATCGTTGCCGCCTGATTATTGAGTGTCACTACTTTAGGCGAAGCTACCGTCTTTGCCTTGGACAAATCTTCTAAAGCTTGTATAGTAGCATTAAAATCCACGCCGTTATGATTTAATATTCCGACGGTGAATGTTCCGCCGGTATCGGAAGAAGAAGCCTGTCCGTTAAACGAAGGGCCGACGAATGAAGGATTAACAAACGCGGGAGCGCCGTAGGAAGCTACTCCGGCTGCCGGAGGAACGGCAACATTCCCACCCCATGATATGCCTAAATTATTAGTATAACCCTTGTCCACCTCGACCATCTTTGCTATAATCTCGACTTCCGGCGTTCTTTTATCAAGCATTTTTACCAATCTCACGGCTCTCGCCACGCGGCTGGGAATATCGGTAATCAGCAAAGAATGAAGCGATTTGTCGTAAACGACCCTGCCCTGCGAACTTAAGACCGATTTTACTTTTGCCATCAGCCCGCTTGCCGAAACATAATTAACGGGAACAAGTTTCGTAACCTTGCGTTCGGAAATAGCCTTCGACCTTTTTTCGGCGGAAATTACCGACGCTATCGTCCCGGTCGAATTTATATAATAAATCCCGTCCTTTTTTATCATGCCGAGACCGTAAGCTTCGAGTATGAGAGATAAAATATTTTTAAGCGGAACGTTTTTCATTTTCATCGTAACGGTTCCCTTAACGTCCGAACCTATCAAAACGTTCATATTGGAAACCTTTGCTATCATTCTTACGACATCGATTACGTTCGCATTTTGAAAATTAAAGCTGACCCTCATATTTGCAGGATCGACGAAAAATTTTTTAACCCCCCCTCCGCCCTGTTTTTGTCCTGCATAAGCCGAAACGGGTAAGACAATTCCGGCAGATAGAACAAAAAATAATATAAATATAAGCGGTACTAACGATAATTTTCTCTTTTTCATATTATTTTCTCCGTCGCTAAAATTTAAAGTCATAATTTAAAATTTTAAACTAACATATAATCTTAATATTATATCTTTAATTAGAATAATTCATTTTAAAGGCATAACGATATTCATAGACCGCATCTGACCAAAAATATTGTACGTCCTTTCGACTAAATTTACCGCATCGCCGCTAATCGAAACCACCCTTGCCCTGTTTACGCCGACTAACGAACCTACGGTGATTATATACGACCTGTTGTCCGGCGTCTGGAGCATCGCAAAATATTTTCCCCTCCTGCTCATAATACCGACGACTTTCAGCGATGAAACGGCATACTGCAAAAGAGGCAGTTCTCCGACTTTAAAAGAAGTAACCGGTTTCTTGGTATATAAAAAAGTCCGAAACGGGTCCCTCTTTAAGTAATAAGGATACGCAATGCTATTCTTACCTGCGGCGGTTTTGCCGCCATTGCCGTTTGTTTTATTCGCTTTACTTACTTTATTTATCTTCGTTCCTGCAAAGCAAAGCGGACTATGAAAAACAAAATCTACGGATAAAACGGATAAAACAATAACGGTTATAAACGCAAATACAGATTTTCCTAATTCTAATTTTTCGATTATCTTTCCGATTATTTTTTTTATCGCCATTTTATACCCCATACCATATAATATATAGAGCCTGATATCTTTTGTTTCCCGCGTCTCTATTTCATTTCCGTCGGAACATGGTTTCTCACGGTTTTTTAACTGCAGCCGCTTTAGTCGCCGCTTTAACCGAAAGCATAGACGGAACGATGCCTATAAACGAAAAAGTAGTTCCGTTAAAAGAAACGGAAACCTTACCGCCTTTGGCTTCTTTTGAAATCGACACGTTATGCACGTCGATTATCCTTTTCATAGCCGCAAGTTTGTAAAAAAATTTATAAACGTTATAAAAATTTCCGCTGATATTCATCGAAAAAGGAACCGTTTCGTAAAAACCTTTAGCAATGCCTTTTTCCGGCTTAAACATATTTAAATTAAGGTTTAGAACCTTTTCGTAATTTGAAATTTTCATCAAAAGCTGCGGTATGTTTTTTTTGGACGGGAGTTCCAAAAGCAAGCCCGCAAACTCTTTATTTAATTTTTTATCCTGCTTTAATAAAAGCGGGTAACTTCTTACCAGAGCCAGATACGAATTATACTTAGCCGTCGCCGCGCTTAATGCGTTTTGTTTCTGCGCTTCCTTTGCTTTTAATCCGGAATAAACAAAATAATAATATATACCGACTATAACTATAAATAAAATTATACCTATAATCAATCCCAAAACTTTTGGATTCTTTAAATCGATTTTAGACTTTATAGATTCGATATTCATATTATTTTATTATTCTTATTCTTATTCTTATTAGTATTAGTATTATTATTAATAATATTATATAACATCACGTTACGTTAATTATTTTTTTAAAGCATGTTTTGACAATCCTTCTCCTTTCACGTTCATAGTCAGACTGAAATTCTGTAGTTTTAAACCCTGTTTTTTAGTTTCGGACGTCTGTATTAAGTTTACGCCGTCGAAAAAACCGGTTTTGCTTAAATCGTTCATAAATATAGATTCAACCTGTCCGTCTAAAGCGGTTCCCGAAACCGATATAACTCCTTTGTCGGATTTCAAAGAATTAATCCAGGAAAATCTTGGAATTACGGTCGTTATATAATAGATATATCCTAACGGTCCTATCTGTTCTTTTTTTAAAGTTTTGATGACGTTTATTTTTTCCAGTATCTGAGCGTCTTTTGTTTTTATAGCATTGACACGCGCGACTTTAGGCATTAACACGGCCGTCTTTGCATTATAAATTTTTATATTCTTTTTAAGAACATCGATTTTTCTATCGATAGAAGATTGCATTATAAAAATGACGATTCCTCCTAAAATAACGGGAACGATTAAAAAAATTAACAGATTCCGCAGACTCCCCGTTTCTATCGAAATTTTTACCTTTTTAGGTTTTTTATTTAAATTAATTTTAATCAATTTATTCTGCTCCCCTTAATGCGAGACCGACGGCAACGCCGAATAAATCGCTTTGAGCGTCGGATACGTTTTGCTTAAAAAGTATATTTCTGAAGGGATTTATATTTGCCGCGGGAATATTGATTTTATTCTCTATGTCCTGCAATATGTTGTTTAATTTACTTGAACCGCCGGTTAAATAAACTTTTTTCGGATACAGTTTATCGTTGTTTGCCGCAAAATAATCGATGGTTCTTTGAATTTCCGAAGTAATTCTCGATAAAATCATATCTAAATATATAGCGAAATCGGCTTTAAAATCTTCGCCTCTGTTACCCATATTGCCGATTTTTACATTTTCCGCTTCGTTAATATCTATCTGAAATTTTTTTGCTATTTCTTCCGTGATATTCGTTCCGCCTATAGGTATATCCCTTCTGAATAAATTTACCCCTTTTTGAAGCACATGGACGTTCGTTTCCGACGCCCCTATTTTTACTATGGCGATCAGTTCGTCGAATTCTTCGGGATAATTAAAATTAAACATATTTTCCAACGCTATGCAATCGACGTCGATTATATAAGGATTTAAACCGCATTGATGAATAAAGTCCGTCTGATTTTTTATAATATCCTTCTTGCCGGCAACTATCATTATTAAATTGTTTGCGGAATCGGTCGGAGAATCCCCTAAAACTATGTAATCGAGAGATACCTCGTTCATATCGTATGTTATATACCTCTGCGCTTCGTAATAAATTGAAGATTCAAGCTCGTTAGCCTTCATTTTAGGCATTTCTATGGTTTTTATTATGACGTGTTTACAGGGTATTCCTATTACTACCTTTTTTTCGGAAATACCGTGTTTTGCAAGAGAACTCTTAAGATATGAAGCCGTGGAGGCGGCATCGTTTACAATACCTCCGCTTACGGCTCCCGAGCGCAGGTCCATAATGTCGAGAGCATCGATATAATATTTGCGTCCGCTTTTTGAAAGCTCTAAAATCTTAAGAGAATGGGAACCTATATCGACGCCTACGCTTTTTTTTGAACCCACGCTAAATTTCAATGCCATAAAAGCCTCGTCTCATATTGCAATTATGCGGTAAGGCATAAAAACATTATACAATAATTCGTAATTTTTTGTATTCGTAATTAGCATTTATATTATTATAATCGTTTCCTTGGAATATTTACTTTAATCTATTAATATTAATAAAATTTACCGTAAATAATTAAATAATATATACTAAATAAAATACCTTCAATTAAATTGATTGTCAAGTATTTTTATTATTTTTTATAAAAATTATAATCTTTTTGATTTTATTTTAACTCCAAAAATCGTATAATGTTTCTAAAAAAAATTAATTAAACTATGAATAAAAACAAAATAATCGCGTATTCTCTTTCTTTCGTCCTGCTCATTCTTTTTGTTATCAGGCTTATCTTAATAACCAAAATAGACCTTGTTCCCGAAGAAACTTATTACTGGCAGTGGTCGAGGCATCCGGCGCTTTCGTATTACGATATGTCGCCTATGGTTGCTTATACTATAGCCTTAACAACGCTTTTCGGAAAATTAAATTCACAGTTCTTCGTCAGGCTTGCCGCTCCCGTAATTTCTTTATTGTTGTCTTATCTTGTATTTTTGTCGTTAAAAAAAATAACCGGTAAAACTATACCGTCGTTAATATGGGCGGTTTTATTAAATACTATTCCAATACTAAACGTAGGTTCCGTTCTGATAGTTTACGGCAATTTGCAAATGCTGTTCTTTTCTTTAACCGTTCTGTTTTTGATTTATCTGATTGTTACGGGCAAGGATTTTTACTGGTATTTAATTGGAATAACCGCCGGATTGGCTTTGCTGAGTAAATATACTGCGGTGTTTATTTATCCGATAATTTTAACTTTTCTTCTTTTAAGCAAAAAACATAGAAAATATCTTTTAAAAAAAGAGCCGTATATAGCTTTTTTGATATCGGTCGTTATATTCGCTCCGGTAATAGTCTGGAACTTCCTTAACGATTTTGCGTCTTTCAGGCATCTGATGACGTTGTCCGGCGGATATAAAAATTTTGACGTATTTTTAAATAATCTTTTTTTATTTATAGGGTCCCAGGCAGGCATAATTTCCCCATTTTTATTTGCGGTCATTATAGCTTCGATGTTTGCAGGTTTATACTTAGGTTTAAAAGAAAAAAACGATATATATATCGGTCTTTCGACTGCGTCCGTCGTACCTTTTTTATATTTTATTTATCAATGTACAAAAACTACCGTTCAACCCAACTGGCCCGTTTTTTTATATTTTCCGGCTTTTCTGCTTTCTTTTCTTCTCACTCTCAGGTTATACCCGGCTTTCAAATATAAACCAGAAAGAATTAAAAAAATAATAATATATTTCTACGGATTATCCTTTTCCGTAGGTATTATATTTTCGGTTATTATTTTTATTTCCCCGTATTACCGTCCCGTAGGAAAATTTTTTAACGTTAAGATAGGTAAAAGCCCGTTAAGGGATATGTTGGGCTGGAGAAAGATAGCTAAAGGCGTCGATAAGATTTTATCGGAACATAAAAAAGACCGTCTGCTTATCGCCGCAAGAAGATTTCAGACGGCAAGCGAACTTGCGTATTACGTTAAAGGAAAACCGCAGACTTACTCTTTCAACTATTTTATGAGAAACAACGAGTACTCCGTCTGGAATGATTTCAAAAATAAAAAAGGCCGTAATTTTCTTTACGTTATCGATACCAGATACGGAAAAACGATAGAAAAAAGTTTATGCATGAACTTTGCAAAATGCCTGCTTATTAAAAAAGCTACTATAAAAAATAAATACGGACAAAAAATCAGGACTATAAAAATTTATATCCTTAAAGACTTCTTAGATAAAGATAGATTTATGTTTAAAAAATTCTCGTCCAAAGAATTTTAAAAGCCTTTTTCGTCAAGGATTTTTAACGGTTTGGAGAACATATCTCCAAACTCCGCTTCCTTTTTAGAAAACCCAAAAGCAAGAGCCATTAACTGCGTAAGATAAACAATGGGCAGTTCCGAATCTTTTCCAAATTTCTCGACTATTTTCGGCTGGTTAACGTCCAATGCGCCTGCGCATTTGGGGCAAATGAGCGCAATAACGTCCGCTCCGGCTTTTTTTGCTTTTGAAATAGTCTGGGAACAGAGAGTAAACGATGTTTCTTCGTCCTGAACAACGTTTCTGCCGCCGCAGCATTGAACTTCGTTTCCATAAAAAACCGTTTCCGCTCCGAGCGCTTCCAAAAATTCATGCATAAAGCGGGGTCTTTCGGAGTTGTCCATTTGCGGTTTTTTATCGGTAAAAGTGTACATAGACGGCCTTGAATAAAGACAACCGTAATAAGGAGCAACTTTTAATCCCTTTAATGGTTTAACGGTATTTTTTTTTACCTCGTCCACGCCTTTTTCGTTATATAAAAATTCCAGTATGTGCCTTGCTTCGCCGTCTGGTACAAACTCTTCGTCAAACTCGCCGGCTCCTTTAAATATAGCGTTAACGTCGGAAAGCTCGTCTTGGTTTTCCCTGACTCTTTCTATCGATCTACTGAATTCATGATAACAAACCGAACACGCCATAATTAAGTTTTTCGAGCCTAATCTGTTTTTGGCAATCATCATATTTCTTAGAGGCATATACATAGAAGCCGCTCCTTTTGATTTCATTTCGCCTATTCCGCAGCAGTTATAATCCGGTATTTCGATAAGTTCGATGCCGAGCTTTTTTGAAACTAATTTTGAACTGTTATTATATGCCCTGTCGATAGTCAATAAGGCGCAACCCGGATAATATGCCGCCTGATTTTCCTTTAATTTATCCATTTAAGCCCCCCGTCCCGCTATTTTCTATAGTATTTATATTCTTTAAATATTTTTCTATTGCTTCTTTCGATTTCCCCCAATTATGCGGTTTTCCAAGTCTCAAAATAGAAAAAGCCCTGCCGTCTTTTGCCATTTTTAAAATAGCGTCTCTTTCGATTTTTCCCAACAACTCTTTTATTCTACCCGATTTTTGCATTGCCGACGTATGAAGTTTTGCTAAATCGAGTCTTCCATGTCCTATTATCATATCTTCGTATATTTTTTTTACTTCTTCGTCTAATTTTAATTTTGTTGCAATCTCTTCGGGAAAATATTTTTTTACCACAAGCGCAAGCGCTTCCATCATTTCTGCGGGATTTACCTGCTTTGGACACCTCTGCGAACATTTATAACACCCGACGCATCGCCATGCAACATCTATATATTTCTTTAATTCTTTTAAATTGCCGAGTTGCATCATATAAATAAACGCTCTTGGATTAAACCTCCTGTATAAAGGCGTCACGGTACAGCTTGCGGTGCACATTCCGCATTGCCAGCATCTGTTAATTCGGGAACCGACTACCGTTTTCTTAATTTCTTGAAAAAAACTTCTATCGAATTCTGAATTTACTCTGGAAAGGACGAAAGTATTCCATCTCCCGGAAACATCCACGCCGTCGATAACTAAGTTTTTTTCTTCTTTAATGTTTTCGTCTTCTATAAGATGTCTTGCTATAATATGTTCGCCTTTTTCCGCAACCGGTCTTTGTTCCCGTTTTTCCAAAGCCATAAATCCTCCGCGTTTCAATAATCCATTAAAACCCTTATTTTAAAATATTATTCTATATCCCTAATCCTGCAATAAAATTTTATTTTCCGGATTCCCGTCCTTTTCGCATATCATTACCCTGCCGTTTCTAATCCCTTTCCCGATAACTCTAATCTTTCAATCCCGAGCAGTTTTTTCATTAAAGTAAACCCTTCCGGAACGCCGACGGATAAAGATTTAGATTCTGCATATACCATTTTATAAATATAATCGGAATACATATAGCTCAAAAGAATATCCGCTCCATAGGGACGCTTCAGATAAAAACCGTTTTTGCCCGATAGCTCATAAAGATAATCAACTTCATCCTTCATTTCCTTTATGCTGAAAGGCATAATATAAGGATTTCCATCCCAGGTTCTTTTTAAAAAATCAGCCATATAAGGCAGACATCCCGTTCCATTATCCTGCCTGTAAACCCACGAAGTCCACAAAACATTCTTCTGCGGTTCATAAAAATGAAGAATTTCTAAAGCGATATCTCTTTTGACTATAACGTCTTCATACAAAAATGCTTCTAAAAAGCGTCCCATTCTAATTTCGACCGATTTCTTAGAGTCGGCCAGAAATTTAAACGAGTTATTTAAAACATCGATGTCAACGGTATTTAAAATCTTATTTTTATGCCTTCTTACGGAAAAAACCAGAGATAATATTTCGTCGAATTTTGTTTTCTCTCTCGGTTTTAAACTTTCTTCCCCATTTTTAACGTCCGATAAAAACTTATTTATAATTTCCGATTTAAGACTTAAAAGATTATTAAAAAGTTCTATTTTTTCGTCCGGCAAATTTTCTCTAACGATTTCAAAAAATTTTTCTTCGTATCTTTTATCGATTTTATTATTTTTTAAAATATACGGCATTTTACCTGTTTTTTACGGCATAGGTATAAGCATTCATAGCGGCGGCGGCGCCTTCGGTAATAGAATCCGAAATAGCCTTCGGTCCCGTGCATGCGCCTGCCAGAAAAATTCCCGCCTTACTCGATTTAAAAGGCGACAGCGTAATGTTTTCCGGTTTTAAAAATCCGTGTTCGTCGAGTTCGATGCCCAGTTTGCTTGACATTTCCGGCGACTGGGGTCCGCCTTCCATACCGGAAGCCAGAACTACCATATCGAAGGGAATTTCGAACGGCCCCCTCAAGAGCGTGTCCTCGCCTTTGCATATAACCGTATTATCCGGTCCGGAAGTGATTTCGGCTATCCTGCCTTTAACTATCTGCACGTCATGCTCTTCCATAGCCTGCCAGTATAAATCTTCAAAAAAACCGTACGTCCTTATATCCATATAAAATATATATGCTTCGCAGTCCGGAAAATGCTCTCTCATTTCAATAGCCTGTTTTACGGAAACGGTACAGCAAACTCTGGAACAATACTGGTTTCCGACATGCCTGTCCCTCGAACCGACGCAAAGAATAAAAGCTACTTTTTTAGGCGGCTTCCCGTTGGACGGTCTTACGAAGTTATTCTCCCCCATCATTCTTTCGAGGTCTTTTATATCTATGACGTCGTCGAACAGCTGGTAAGAATATTTTGCGTCTCTTGCAGGGTCAAAATGCTCGAAACCGGTCGCCACGATAACCGAATCGAATGTTTTCGTTTCGCTTCCGTCCGCCGATTTGAGCGTAACGTCGAATTTTTTGCCGTTTTCTTTAAAATCCGAAACTTCCGAAGAATAATAAACTTTAATACTGCCGCCCGCTTCCGCTTTTTTAATCAGTTCCCCTATTACGTTATCGGCAGGCTGCATATCGGGAAACAAAAATTTATACTTGAATTTTTTCGGGTTACCGCCAAGAAACGAATCCCTTTCTACCAGAGCTACGTTGACTCCTAATTCGGAAAGCATCACCGCCGCGTTTAAACCTGCCGGACCTCCGCCTATCACTAAAATATTTTCCGCCATATAAAATCCTCCAAAGCTATTAAATTCTATTAAATTATTAATTCTTATTTAATTTATTTTTAAACCGGATACTGCCAAATCCGGTATTTAGATTGGTTAGCGCAAACGGCGTGCGTTTGCATGCTGGACTCCGTCCGCTAACGCGAAGACGACGAAACAATTCTGCCCGCTTTTATTTTTTTTTAACTTTTCGGATACTCATACAAATTAACGGTTTTGCCGCCCGCTTTGAGTTCTTCGAGATACGCGTTATATTCTTCCTCCGATTTTTTCCAGTCTATTCCAATTTTTTCGCATAACGGTCTCCAGTCCGTAGTATGCCATTGAAGCTGGACTATTTTAAAAACGTCCGCGCCGCAGGCTAGCGCCGCGAACATAACGTCCGCCATAACTGGAACCTGTTCGGTATAGCCCATAGCTTTTCCTATCCACTGGTTCTTATCTAACGTCGTAGTGCATCCCGTATCCTGCGTAATACAAACGTCGGAATGGGCTTCTCTGACCATCGGCCTTATTTTTCTGTCCATTACGAAAGACCTCGATGCTTCTCTTTCCGTCAGTATATGTCTGAAACCGAATCCGCAACAGTCGTACCATGTCGAGTAATCGGCAACCTGCGCGCCGAGCGCGAGAGCGACCCCCGTAGAAACAGCCGTTCTTTTTCCGGCATATATGTCCTTATCGTAAATGCAGTCTTCAGGAATCATTTTATATGTATGGCATGCTGGGTGAACGGTTGCTATAATATTGCTTAAGTCGTATTTTTTTAACTTTGCTATTTCAAAGCGCATAACGTGAACCCATTCGCTGTAATGAACGATATATTCGGGAATAACCAATTCCCTGCCTATTTTGTGCATTATTCTGCGTACTTCGTCCCGCAGTTCTTTATGTTCTACAAGCAAATTTCTCATTTCTTTATAATCGCCGAACGTCGTTGCGCAGTGGAACAGGGGAAACAAGCCTAATTCGTAAGCCCTGTGCCAGTTTCTTACCGCGACCGCCGCAAGCCCCACCGGATTAGACGTCCCAGAACCGTGATAATTCCAAGCGGTGCAGGATGTCTGATTTCTTTCATCGACATATTCCAGACCCATCTGATTCATAAACCACAACAGCGAAACGGGATAACCGGGGATATTGCCGCACTGCCCGCACGATTTGTGATGCCATAGCTTATTTGTAGGAATTTTTTTCTTCCAACCCAATAAAGTATCCGCTTCTATAGCTTTATTCTCATCCTTGACATGTATAACCTTGACCTCGCCTTTTGCCTCGAGTTCGAGAAGCTGTTCGTGAATATCTTCGAGTTTTCTTCCTGCGGAATGAATATAACCGGATTTTACGTTTGCAAGACCGAGCCTGTTGCTTATTTCTATAGCCATATATTTATCTCCTTATTTTGTCATTCCCGCGTAGGCGGGAATCCAGACCCTATAAATTAAGGCTTATTATCGCCTATCGTCATGAACTCCTCACGTCGTCCACGATATCCTGTATTATTTCGTAAAGCGAAGGATCGACGGATTCTATTATCTTAAAAACACCCGCCTCGTCGAATATGTCGTACAGCTCTTTCATTGTTTCGGGAGCAACGTCCCATGCCAAATTGGTAACTTGAAGGGTAGGCATAGGTATGGCTTTTCTTTTTACGGCAAGATCGGTCGAGGCATATCCGATATGAGGACCCCAGTCGGGGAAAAAATCAGGCTGAATCATATCCGGCGACAGTTGATTGCCGTAGGCGGTAAGTTTCAAAAGCACCCTTGAATAAGGTTTTAAAACTTTTTTCGCCGATTCAAAACCTCTCCTGACCGCAATTTCCCTTAATACGGCGATAATGCCTCCGGGGCTGTTCAAAAACGGACAAATCATCGCGCAGGTAAAACACTGGAAACACGCCCATATATATTCGTCCATCATCGTCCAGATAAGTTCGGGGTCTTTAGACTTCATATTTTGTAGAACTATACGCGGGGAAAAATCGAAAAATCTGTGGGGGGGGCATCCGCCGGTGCATACGCCGCAGTTTAAACAGCCTCTGACATATTCTTCGTATCTGAAATCTTTCCGGGCTTCTTCGAAAATTTCTTTTTTAAATTCGGAAGGGACTATGCTAACTCCATTTTCATCATATTCCATAAAGCTCTCCTGCTTTATTGGTTTCGTTTACGTAATCGATATATTAATTTTATCACAATATATTAGTAAGTCAACAGGTAAACTCAAATCCAAATCCGGAAAGTTTTTCTTTCGTAGATTCGTAACTTATGTGTTGAAAAGCGTTAAAGCCAAGATTAGCCGCGGTTTCCACATTAAACCCTCTATCGTCTATGAAAATAGATTCATCAGGTTTTGTATAAGATAAATTCAGTGCAAGCTTAAAAATGCTTTCATCCGGTTTCCTCATATGGACAAAACATGATGTAATGAAAAAATCAAATAATGAGTCGAGCGAAAACTTTTTTATCCTGTAAATTGATAATTCAAGACCCTCATTGTTGATTGAAACCAATTTGAATTTATATTTACCTTTAAGAACGGTAAATAAGTTTATCATTTCCGGATAAGGTCTGGACTGCTCAAACATAAAGGCTTTAAATTCATTTCTGGAAAATATGCATTCTTTATAAAATACGGTCTTATCGAGATAATAATCTAAAGAAATTTTTCCTTCTTCGTACAAGGCAAACAAATCTTCATGTCTTGCCGCAAAATTTTCATAGTCTAAATTAAATTTTGCCGAAGCGAGTTTTCTTGATTTTGTATCCCATCCGTTGGTAAGCAGTACGCTTCCGATATCTAGGAAAACTGTTTTTATATGCATATTTAATGTTTTTTTAATGTTTAGCGGAACAGCATCGAAACCCGCCCGCGATTAGACAACATTCATATTTTTTAAAGCGTATCTTCGATATTTTCGACGTTTTCCATTTCCGCAGTTTTCGACCTGCCGCCGCCCATCATATCAAGTTCATATGAAGAAGACGAAAGATATTCGTCCGAAGCGGAAGGCTTGGAATGTAAAATCTGTAAATACTGAAAAATAGTAACGAAAAATAAACCGCCTATCATATTACCTAAGACAGTTAAAGGAACATAAGGATAAAGCCATGAAAGATATGAAATATGCGAACCTGTATTAATCGCTATTAAAATTTCCGACGACGCCACGACTATATGGCTGAACGAATCAAGATATATTAAAAAACCTACTGCCCATATAATAAAAATTCTTGCGAGAGTGCCGCCCGAAGCTATTAAAAGCCACGTCATAAGCGTTATCAGCCAGCCCGCAAATATAGCGCTTAAAACCGTTACGAAAGGCGTCTTATGCATATAGCCGTTAGCAACGCCGTGTATATGTTCGACAACAAACGACGGAACAATCTGATTTAGCGAACCGGCAATTATAAGGGCAAAAATAAAAATTCCCGCCATATTTCCAATTAAAGTCAGCGACCATAATTTTAAAAGTTCGGCAATCTTGCCCTTTTTAGCGATAACTGCGGTTACCGGAACAAGAAAATTTTCCGTAAAAAGTTCGCTTTTGCCTATCATTAAAAACATAAAACCTATGGGGAAAAACAGCGCCCCCAATATTTTAGAGACGTTTGCGCCCACGAAAGGCGCAGTCGCTCCCGCGACATACGAAGACGCGATTATGCCGAACGTAACGTTCATACCGGCAATGAGCCCAGACATAGACATTTCGAGCCAGCTTCTTTGAAGTCTTGTCTGTCCGACCTCGACGGATGCCTTAAAAATTTCCGACGCTTCTTTCCCGCCCGGTTTTTCTATCCATTTAGCGGCTCCTATGCGCGCTTTCGTAGTTTCTAAAATTTCGTTGATTCTTTTCGATAAATATAAAGAGTGATGGATTTCTTCGGCAAGATTGTTTTCTATGAGAGCCCTTACGCCCGGGTCGTCGATGATTTCCAATCCGGCGGTATAATCGTATATTGCATTTTCTTCTATTTTTAAATCAATCCTCAGCATATCGAGAGGAGCCGAAACCTGATGGGAAGCCTCGCTGACCCCTTTTTGCGCTTCCCTCATTTCATTAAGCGGCCTGGGAGTTCCGCCAAGCTCCGCTATCTTTTCTCTAATATTTATAATATGCCCGCTTTCGGTGGAGGCAAACGACTTTAACGCCTGAACCAGAGTTGGATCTTTAAGGGTTTTTGCCTGCTCGTCGTATAAATCTCTACCCGCCACTTCAGCCGCAAGATATTTTTGGAGCAATGCTATCGTATCTTTTGCGGCTTTAGTATTCCTCGTCTTTCCCGGACCGCTTTCGTTTCCGTCGTTTTTTAAATATAAATCCGTCATATCTTTTTGATTATATACCGTTTGTGTTTTTAAGCAGAGCATCAGGCAATACGTGTCAAGGCAATACGACGACCGACGGCATATACATTTACCTCCAAGATAATTATACCATAAACAGCGGGGTTTTATAAATTACAATTTTGTATTGTTTTATTATAGCAGGCAAATATTACGGGATTATGACGGCAATAAATATTAAAAGAAAAGCAGGTTAAATTTTTGTTGCAAATTTGTTACGCGAATATACAAACGCAGGCGGGAGTGGGAGAATAAATAAATCCGACTTTATTACACCTTTATTCTAAAACAAAGCTTTTATGCCCGCCAAGGTGGAATAAATCCGATACCTTTATTTGCTCCAATGTTTATAATTAGGCGGCTAACGAATTTTTGCCGGTTATTTTATCATAAATTGTTTCCGGCGCTATATCCGCCCCGTTCGGCCATGCAATCGTTCCGCCGCTTATAAAAGCTTTTTTAAATAACTCGATATCAGACAATGAATTAAAAATATGACCTTTTTTAAGATATTCTTCAAAATCGATGTCGCCTGAAGTACCGTCGTCAAAAGTTATCCGATAAACATAGCCCGATTTATAATTTATATCTTTAACCTCTATAATTTTTTCCATATTGTATCCTTATATTATTCTAACGGTTTTATTCTTTTTAATTCTTCGCCGTTTATAGCCAAATTCCAATTATCTAATAGTTCGTTTCTGTTGAAATCTATCCATTCCCTTGCCAATCTTAACGCCGTTCTTGATTCAATATCCCCCGCAAGTATGTTTCCTTTAAAATCGAGCTTAATCTTTTTATCTCTATATTCTATATGGACATGAGGAGGATTATGGTCAAAATAAAACATTCTTACGGCGATTCCGTTCTTAAACGGTTATGTTTATATTCCCGTTAACGTATTGATGCACTAAAAAGGTAACCAAAGTTTGATAAGATAACCCCATAGATAAGCTTTTACTTTTAAGTTTTAACAGGTCATTTTCGGCAAGCCTTATATTTATATTCTTTTTCTTTTTTGCAAATGACTGCGCTAATTTTTTGTATTTTTCTTTTTCTTTTTCCATATCTGCTGCATCGACCCAATCGCCGTTTTCTACCTCTTTTAATAATTGCAGCTCTTCATTATCTAATTTATTTATTTTTTTCATATATCTTACCTCGCTAATCTTTTAAATATAATTTCGTCATTTTTCTACTCGGTATAATAGTTTTCAATATTATTTTTTTTTCATTTTCTTCAAAAGGAACCATATAAACATAATTATTTAATTCTACAATATATATTTTTTGTTCTGGATATTTTAATTTATTGTGATGCTCTTTAACGGCAATCAGCTTATTTGTCTGTAGCGCTATTATAATATCTTCAAAGCAAACGCCCCTCCCATGTTTTAATACTGCATTTTTTTCTTCGTCCCATTCAAAATTCATATATACATTGTATTACTTTTGATATTTTTTGTCAATAAATTTAATACATCCGAAATTGCCGATAGAAATCTCTAAAACGGGCCGATAAAAAATTAAGCCGTTCCTCGATATCGCTATTAAGTCTAATTGACGTCGCCATATTCAATATTTATATTTAGATGCTCGTATTCCTTTTATCGCAAATATTAATTAAAATATTATAAAAAATTACATGGAAATAAGTATTTTTCATAAATAAAAACTCCCGGCCGCGTCAAACGCAGTCGGGAGTGAGAGAATAAATAGATATGACACCTTTCTTTATTGAATAGACACCTTTATTGAATATTGAAAATCATAATAATGCCGGTATCGAAATATCCTCATCGATTTCTTCCCAATGAATGCCTATTCCCCTGCCTATTAAACGCCATTTATTCCTCTGTTCTTCATTTGCGTTGCGAAGTTTAGGAAACCAATCTATGGGGACGCTTAATTCTCTGCCGTCTAACAAACTGATATGCATCATATAGGAATCAAATCTTATGTCAGAAGCCAGAGCTTCATGTGATTTAACTGCTAAAGTATTCATTCCATTTATCCTTAATAATATTGATATTTTCTAAAATAATGGCTCTTATTTCATTTATTTCTTTTGCATTGTAACCTACGGACGACTTAGCAAGAGCAACATCTTTAAGCCAAAATTTTGCGTAATTTTTACCAGATTCAATGTGAATATGCGGAAACTCATTTCCTTCATTACTAAAAAAAAGCCGATATTTTTTTATTCTCAATATAGTCGGCATGTAATGATATTATTTATGCATTATATTTTTAATATAATCTTCTAAAATAATTAATAATTCGTCAATTTTTGAATATTTATTTTAAAAATTTTAGGCTTGAGTTTATTATAACATAGATTTTTTAAATATGAAAATCGATAAATAATTTAAGTTTACATAACGGCAAGTTATGAGGCAATAAATGAAAACAAAAACTCCCGGCCGCGTCAAACGCGGTCGGGAGTAAGAGAATAAATAAATCTGACACCTCTTTTGGACACCTCCCTTTCCCCTTTTTCCTAAAACAACGTTTTTATGCCCGCCGGAGTGAAATAAATCTTTATGCTTGATGCCTTTAATTTTTATCCGCCCGCCCTATGCTTCCTATACTTTACGTTCATATCGTTCTTCCCGTCAATTATTATACCTTTATTATAAACGTAAATTTTTATGATAAAGGGAGGCATGATGTTTTTTGCGGCTGTTCCATAACTTCCGTAAACTTTATTGAAAACCCCCTGAAAATACTCGGTATAAATTTTGGACGGTTTGCCGAATGTTTTTATGATACTGCTTTTATCTACGCCGCCATACATTTTATATTTAGAATATATTACAAAAACTCCCTTCTCTTTATACCAGCTGTTTTTCGAAAGCCAGTTATAAGGAACTAGTTTGCCATAATTTGACGCATTTATCTGTCTTACTTTTATCTTTCCTCTTGTCATGAGGGTTACAATACCCGAATCCCAGTATGACCCATAGCCGTATGTGAAGTTATGCTTTAAAAACCAATTGCCCAAAGTCCTGTAAGGCGAAACCGGAATCGGTGTAAAAGCCGCATATTCGAAAGAAACGGTATAAGCGATTATAATAACGGCGCATATTAATTTAAAACTTATACTGCTGTAATACTTACTGGCGATAGCGGGAATATTTCTGGAAGACAGGATAAAACCATAAACTACGACGGGAATAAGATAGCGTGCAGATGCCCTGTTTGCCGCCAAGTCGCTCATCAAAAACGCTAAAACTAAAACAACTATTCCAAATAACAGCGTAATATCTATAAAATCCGAATTCTCTGCCGTTTTAAGTTTTTTGACAACTATGCCGGCGGCATAAATTACGGCGCCTAACCCGGCTAGCTTGGCTATATTTATCCATGTAAAGACATCGTAAAGTTTCTTACCGAAAAAATTTATATCGAACAGATATAAAATATCGCTGAAAAACAGATATAAATTTCTTTGAAAATATTTCAACGGAATAAATCTTGGCGAAATCCCGCTAACAAGTTTAAATCCGCCTGCGGCTGTAATTAAGGACAGCATTAACTCTTTAAACGGGATTGACGATATTACCGCAATTATCGCAATAATAACAAACAGGCTGTCCTTATTTTTTAATCCATTTTTATATTTATAAAAAACGAACAATGCCGCTATCAAGGGAATAACCGATATTATCATAGTTAAATTATCGTTTATAAGCGATACCGCAAGGATTAAAAACCCGCAAATAAGATATATATAATTATGCCGCTTTAAAAACATGTTTATAAGAAAAATTGCCGCTAACGATAAAACAACCGTGGAAAGATGATATTCGAGAAGCCCCCAAACGGCAAAATCGCCCACAGGCAGGGCAAGAAAAACAAAAAGCATTAAAATTCCTATCTTTAACGCACGTCCTTTATTTGCTTCTATGACATAAAGCAGTGAAACTGCGATTAGAATCAGAAATATAAATACGGGGACGATATGGCTTAATGCGGGTCTAAAGCCGAATATTTTTATAAACAGCGCATTTAAGTAAATATCGAACGGAAAGAACGGGTCCAATAAAGAAAGATGGTAGCCTCTTAATAAAAAATTGCCTTTAAGAACGGAATTTCCGGCTATAACAAGAAAAGCGCCGTCACTGTTTCCTTTGCACAGGCTTGATATGTGAAAAAGGGCCGTAAGCCATAAAGAAAAAACGGCAGCCCCAAAAACAACATACGATAATTTAACTACGAGATTTAATATTCTACTGCGCACCATAACGGTAAATACCCCTATGCCTCCAAACAATTAATTTTAATATCGATATTTAAGTCTAATTATCATGATGCGTTTCGAGTCGTATAAAATGTCCGCTTTTTTTCTATCCGATTTTAAAAAATAATCGATCCTTTTAAGATTTAATTCATTTTTTTTGCTGTAAGCCCATCTTAGCTGGTTTTTCATGATTATCAGATACCTGACGTTTAATCTTTTAAGATATTTAAAATTCTTATAAAGATTTTTGGGATTTCCAAGTCCCATAGCCGCCATTTGATTGACTCCGTTCCATTTATAATACGAACCGTTATATATAAAAAACCTTATCGGAAGATAATTATTATAAAGATTATGAAAACCATACCGTATTATGTACCCCGCAATCATAGGTTTTTGGTAAATGGTCTGTTCGTACATTTTAAACCCGTCCTGATAAAAAGGAACCGTTAAAACCGCCCCGTAAGGCTTGCTATTTTTGAGGATATAAATCCCCTGCGATATTTTCCTGTTTTTCATTTCGAAAGGATAAGAACTGTATCCCAAAACTATTCCGCAAAATATCAAAGACAACAAAGACAGCTTTATGGGGTAACTATATAAAAACCGTTTGACCGGATAATCGAAAAAAACCTTTATGCCGTATGCGCAGACTACCGCAAAAAACAAAAAGCCCATTATCATATACCTGCCGGATTCTTCCATACCCTTAAACACCGGAAGGATATCTATCAAATATACAAACGGGTCGAAAATCCTTATATTGTTTACTATGTGGATTAGCGGCGATAAAGACATTAAAACGAAAAATAAAAACGCATAAAAATAAAACCTTATATTTTTAAACCCTTTTATAACGGCTATTATAAAAAATACTATAGGAACATAACCAAGAAAATCCAGCGAATTAGCCCCCCTTAACATAAACGGATATACGGGATTAAAATAAATAGCCTTCGTAAATGGAAAAAGAAGGTGGTTAAAAAACGGTGGAGTAAAGAACGCAAACAGCGTCGCCGAAAAAGACTTTACGAAAAATATATCCGGGTCGAAAAATAAAGTCCCTTTGTCTATATATATGTAATATATAGCCGGAATTAAAAAAGGCGATGCCGCGATAACAAAAGAAAAAATCATTACCGCAAGATTTTTAAGATATTTTCTGTTAAAAATGGGATTTAACGGAATTCTGCCCTTAAAATTTTTAAAAGCTTCTTTAAAATTAAACTCGCCCCTATTTTTATTATTTTCAGTCTTGTCATGCCCGTTTTGTTTTAACTTCAATATCTTATCTTCTTTGAAAAATTGATAAAAAACAAAAAACAGGGAATACAGCATAAGCATTACCGTAAATTCGTAAAAACCGGCGTATGTAGCTAAGAATAACCCTAAGCCCGAAAAAACGGCGTTTTTTAAGTTGGGATTTTTATACAGCCTGTTAAAAAATAAAACGTATAAAGGCAGTCCGTAGGCGCTCCAAATATTTATATCACCCCACCTTGCCTGCTCTATTAAAACGGGACAGCTTGCAAATATAACGCCGGCAAAAAAGGACGCGGTTTTATTCTTAACCGTTTCGTCAGCGAGCAGATAGGCAAAATAGGCGTTTAATATAAAAGATATAAAAAAAATAATATTATACGAAAGTATCAAATTTTTCGAAAAATAATATATGGCGGAGGCTATTAGCGAATTTACCGGCATCGACGTGGAAACGTAAAGCGGAACCCCGTGCGGATAATATGCAAGATTGGTAAAAAAAGGCCATTTATGAAGAACAAATGCGTAACGGTAAAACTCCCAAAAAAACCACGACATCAGGTATTCGTCGCCGGAATTCCCCGGCATCTTCGAAGAAAAATACAGAACTAAAGGGAAGGTTATTAAAACGAAAGTTACCGCATAAAAAAAAATGACGAATATATCTTTATATTTCGTAAAAAATCTCATAAATAAAATACGGTAAAATACATCAAATTAATTTAGGAATAATAAAAAACCGCCCTTCCTTATTGTAACGGGAAGGACGGTAAACCGTACAGGTTGAAAGAAAAATTATTTATTCCGATTAATATGTTTTTCCTTCGACAAGCACCGGCGTGGAGGAATAATCGTTCACGGCATATACCTGATAATTAGTTCCGGTAAAATTAGCTCCTGCCATAGCCTGATACCCGCCGCCGCATGTGCCGTTTGCAGGCACCTTCCAAGTAATGGACTGATTGCTTGCCGGAGCGGCCGTGCTTGCTCCGCTTGTAACAAGTGCGTTAGAAACCTGATAGTAAAAGTATAAAGTACCTACCGGCATAAACCCCATGTCTGCAAATCCTCCCTTTGCGCTAGCTCCGTTGGCTGTAAGTACATTACCGGTTCCGCATGAATAAGGCGGAGCATCCTGCACTGGCGTTGTGCCTGCGGCATAAAACGGATGTGTCGAACTAATAGCGGTGCCAGGTAACGTACCATTACCGGTGTTGCTTGCATTCCCCGCGCTGATATAAGTCGAATTAGTCGCATTAAACGCCGTTTCGTCCGTAAAGATTGCGCCGAGGTTCGTGGACGCTTCCGAATCCTTAGCCCTATTGACGTAGCTTAAATACGTCGGAATCGCTATCGCCGCCAAGATACCGATAATGGCGATGACGATTAAAAGCTCGATAAGGGTGAAACCTTTCTTTCCTTTTAATCTGTTAATGTTCATTTTACTGCCTCCTTAAAAAGTTAGATATGTTAATTTGGTTAATTTAATCCGCAAACAATTATTTTATTTTTTTATTTGTTTTTACTTTATACTTTATATTATAGACCAGCATATTTTATGCCAAAGCATAAAAAACATTAAAATTACCTTAACCTATTTATTTTAATAGCGCTTATATAAAATTCCAATAAATTATTATTCTATATAAAAATATGTTATTTGACAAAAATTGTCCACCGCTAATTAATAAATCCCTTGAAACGTTTAATTTTACTTATATTTAAAGAATATGACAAAAATTGTCACTAATTGACAAAAATTGTCATTTTTAATTTTCAAAATGTGGCGAAAATGTGTCGGAACTTAAATCAAAATACGGAAAATACAGAAAATCAGGTAAAATACAGAATGTCGTCAAACTCTTGGTATTACTGTAAAGCAAGGCGGAGTGCCGGTTTAATTAAATTATTACTAGGATTTAAGCTACGTCAACAGGGCAAAGGATTCGGAGGCGTCCATGAACTTAGGCGCAATCTTCACAGACGAAACTGCGTTTAACGCGTCTAATTCGGCGTATATCAGTGCTGGAACGAGTTCTGCTCCTGCAGCTGGAATTCAGAAGGGAACAGTAACGCCTGTCCATTCTATGTATTCTGCGACCAGTACAAAAGGCGCAGGCAAATATAATGTTGATGTCCCTGCATATTCTTGCACCGCAGGTGCTCTAACTGACGCAGGATCCACTACATATACATTAGGAGTAGCCGGAAGCCCGGCATATGCGGCTAACTCTGCAGCATTAGGCGGTTTTGGAGATATAGGGTTCCTGCCTAAAGGAAAGCTTTATTTCTTCTACGCTGTCGGTGCATTAGCTACAAATAGTTCAAGTGATCCAGCGCCTGAATCACCGGCGGTTTGGACTCCAACTGTAGGTGAAGTTACCGGAACTGCTACGATTGTTGGGACGGTTGGAACAAATGCAAGCTGTGGAGCAGGTTTTGAAGCTTTTGCAGGAACAAATTTTACAGGGTCAAATTTCCAAGTTTATGCTGTTAACGATTACACTACTACGGCAGCATTAATCAGTGGAGTAGCATACTAATATTATTAGCTTTCACTGATAATCTTAACCCCCGATATTTCATCGGGGGTTTCTTATTTTTACGGCTGTTTTATTAAAGGTGTCAGATTTATTTATTCTCTTACTCCCGACTGCGTTTGACGCGGTAGGGAGTTTTTATTACCCCCGCTTTTTTAATAAATATTGCTGTATTTAATATTTTGTTTCAATCTATTTAATATGGTATAATTCATAATATTAAGAGGCGGTTTACCTTTTTATTTTAGTTATTTGCTCTATATAATATAGGTATGTATGATAAAAATTCATCCTCATGCAAAAGAGCGAATGATAGAAAGAGGCGTTAATGAAAGAGAAGTTATAGAAACAGTAACAAATGGAGAGCCTTTTCCTGTAAAATTGGGCAGAAACGGTTTTAGAAGAAATTTTATTTTTAACGGTTTATGGCGCGGAAAAAGTTTTAACGTAAAGCAAGTCGAAGTTATAACCGTTAAAGAAAATGA
>DAHVOJ010000014.1 GCA_027318865.1 bacterium
AAAATACGATAAAGTTTCCCGATAAAGTCGAAACCGGTTATAATGACAGATTAATTGCACAAAAGATAATCGACGATTTTCACGTTATAAGGGTTGTATATGAAAACAAAGAAAACAATAATATTATTGTAATAACGGTTTACCCTGTCAGGAGGGATAGATATGAATAAAATAAAATATAGTAAAGATGTTGATGCTCTGCTTATAGAATTTTCGGACAAGCCTATAGATTATGCTGAAGAAGAAGGTAGGTTTATTATTCATTTTGCCAAAACCGGAGAACCTGTTTTGCTTGAGATATTTGATGCAAAAGATTTTGTTATTGATATGATTTCAAGTTTGATGAAAGACAAAGAAGTTGCTATGTCTTAAAAAAGCCGGCGAAAAAAAGCCGTCAGATTTATTTATTCTCCTACTCCCGACTGCGTTTGACGCGGCCGGGAGTTTTTTTATTGTCTAATCTTTCCTCTTATGGATTGAAGTTTATCGTTTTTTTTGATAAAATCAATATAAGATATGCAAAAATTAAAGGAGGTTATTTTCATGGAGAACATAGTTTATGATACGCTTGCATATGTGAAAAAGCTGAAAAAAGCAGGTTTTACCGATGAACAGGCAGAGGTTCAGGCAGAAGAAATTGCACATGTTTTAAACGACCGTATTGCGACTAAAACAGACTTAGAAAAGGCATTAAGAGAACTTGAATACAAATTAAAATATCAAATAATTACGGCGGTAGGAGGAATGCTTGCAGGGGCGGTAATTATTATAGGTGTTTTAATAAAAATACTTCATTAACAAAAAGGTGTAAAAAGGGTGTCAGATTTATTCACTCCAGCGGGCATAAAAGCTTCGCTTTTATAAACGCCCGCCTTCGTATTCTCACTCCCGACTGCGTTTGGCGCGGCCGGGAGTTTTTATTTCCGTTCCTGCTTCCTTATTTCTTATGTCCCTTAATTTCATATTATGTAATCAAAATTAAGCTTGCCTCAAATTTTGTATATTTATTTAAATTTTAAATATGGAAATTTTATTTTCATATTTTACATAAGTTAATGATATAATTATTAAAGTAAATTAAATTTAAGTTAAAACCGCATTAATTTTAACGGTTCATATTAAATAAACGTTATGGTTGAAACAACTGAAATATATAATAATAGTATATCGCGATTAAGAGATTTATTGAGTAAAGACGGTAATGTATTGCTTGCTTTTATATTCGGCTCTTTAGCAGCTAACAGACAAAGAAACAATAGCGATATAGATATTGCAGTTCTTTACGAGAATCCTCCGTCCGGATTCGAAATTCTGTATGAAATCGATAAATTATCTAAATCTGCCGGAGCAGACATACATTTAGCTATTCTTAACAATGCTTCTCCGCTCTTAAAACATCAGGTTATGAAGAATAAGATAAATCTTGTCGTAAAAGACGAGAAACTTTTTGGCAAATTCAGGGAAAATATAATGTCGCAATACGAGGAATATAAGTATGTTTCAGGACTCGGAAAATATGAATAAAATTAAATTATCGTATGAATTATGATAGATAAAGTTTTGATAGAAAAGAAATTACGAAAAATAAAAGAATTTTTGAACGAGATTAAACCCGTCGAGATTAATTCGCTGAATGAATTCAAAAATAACGTTATGGCAAAAAGATTTATCGAAAGAAATATAGAACTGTGCATTGAGCAAATGATCGACGTTTGCAAACATATAGCTGCCGGATTAGATCTTAAAGAGCCCGGGAGTTACGGAGAATGTTTTGAAATCATTTCCGCTAACGGAATAATATCGGAAAATAGTTGTAAAATTTATGAATCTATGGCTAAATTTAGAAATTTAATTATACATTCATATGACGATATAGACGATTCTATTGTTTACGGTATTTTTAAAAATCATTTGTCGGATTTTACCGATTTTATAAATGAAATAAGAAAATATTTAAATATTTCAAAGTAAGAAAAAATAAATAAAGTCAAATACGTAGGAGGTGCCAGGCTTATTCATTTCGGCGGGCATAAAAGCTTCTCTTTTATAAACGCCCGCCTCCGTATCTTAATCCCTGCCGCGTTTGACGCGGCAGGGATTTTGTTTTAATTTTTTCAAATGCCTGCCTATTTCCCGCTATCTAATAGCCGGTTTTTTAAAAGCACCCGCTATTATGGACCAAAGAATCGTAACGGCAAGATTCAAAATAAGCGCTACGAGCGCAACATACAGTAATCCGTAAGGCGTTTTCATAAAGGTCGTTACTATCGGATGACCGGCGTTAGCCCGCAGTACGAAATATATGCCCGATACCGTTCCTACGAGCCAGCCCGCTATCAAGGCGTTTTTATCTAACCATTTCGTGTATAAACCTATAAATATCGGGGGAAGGGTCTGCACTATAAGTATTCCTCCGAGAAGCTGAAGCTGTATCGAATATGTTTCGGGAACTAAAAAAACAAAACCTAATGCTAGAAACTTAAAAATTACCGACGACCATTTTGCGATTTTAGTTTCCGCTTCGGGGGTGAGGTCGGGTTTAAATTCTTTTATAATATTTCTTGTCAAAAGATTAGCCTGGGATATCGCCATAATTGCCGCCGGAACTAATCCTCCGATAAATATCCCCAGAAAAGCAAAACCCGTAAACCACGAAGGCATCGTCGATTGAATTAAAGCGGGGACGACGAGCGTTCCGTTCCCTCCTACCGTTTTAAGCGCAGCCGGCACGGCATATACAAGTATGCCGAATAATGCAAGGAAAGCCAGCCCGATACCGTATATAGGCAAAAGAGCGGTGCTCAGCCTGACGCTTTTAGCGCTTTTGGCGCTCAGCACGCCGTTAATAGCGTGAGGATAAAGATAAAGAGCAAGCGCGCTTAAGATAAACAGGCTTATATATGCGTTTACGAGCACCGGCGGCAGAGTCGCGTAATCCGCCGGAGGTTTTTTGCCGGCCCCAATATGTCCCGCGACCGCAAAGGCATGAGAAAAACCGCCGTATGCAAGAGGAACGAAAATAATAATAACTATGACCGTTATTAAAATTATTACGTCTTTCATAACGGCGGTAAGAACCGCACCCCTGATTCCGCTCCAGTAGGTAAATACCGCAAGTATCACAAATGATATTATCAGGGCGGTTTCGCTGATAGTCTTAACGTCCCCGAACGGCAGAAGCATAACCTGAAGCACCGCTTTCATTCCGACTATCTGAAGGGCTATATAAGGCAGTTCGGCGACTATCCCCGTAAGGGCAATCAGTATGGCAAGCGTTTTGCTGTTAAACTTGTCTTTTACGAAATCGACCGCGGTAACGTAGCCTTTATCTTTAGAAACTTTCCACAAGCTCGGCATTACCACCATGGCTATCCCGAATGTAGCCATAACATACGGAACCGCAAAGAAGAAAATGCTTCCTTTGGCGAATACGCCCGACGGCACGGCTATAAAAGTATAAGCCGTGTATATGTCCGCCCCGACTAAAAACCACATCAGGAAAGTGCCTATCTTATTGCCGGACAGCGCCCATTCATGCAGAATATTCATGTCTCCCTTTCTCCAGTTTGCGGCTTTAAAACCGATTATAACAAAAACCAGAAATAAAGCGGCAAAAACTAACAATGTAATCAGAGTATTTGAACTAATCATAGGTCGTCACCGCCTTTTTCTTTAGAAATTAACCTTGAGGCTGTGGAGTATAACACTGCGGCTATAACGAGCCATAAAGTTTGAAACCAGTAGAAAAACGGCATTCCAAGAAACGCCGGTTCTGCCCGGTTATACAATGGAACTGCGGATAGAACTACTATGGGAATAAGAATCAGTATTCCCGCCAATAGATAACCCTTTTTCATAACCCCCCCTTAGTTAAAAATTAATTAAAAAATTATAATTTATAATTTTATATATATATTAAATATATTTAATTATCAAGCCAAAAAAACAGCCTAAAAAACAGCCCAAAAAAAACGCCTTAAATATTTAATTCCGATTCCGCGCCGTATTTCCATTCCCAAAATTGCCGATAGAAAATTATTTTTCTGGATTCCTGCTTACGCAGGAATGACTTCGCAGGTTTTAAGGTCTTCACCCAACGGGTGTCATTCCCGCGTAGGCGGGAATCCAGTATTTATTTAACTTTAAAGCCATTTTAATGGTTTCTATCGGCAATTTTGGGAAATAAACAATATTGTATTGCCCGCAAAAGGCATGCTTTTGCATATCCCCGCCCTTTCGGACGGGGACTTCTCGGCAATGTTAGTTAAAACAACCTATAAAATAATTATAGGCGATTCAAGAAAAATGGACGGGCTACGGGACGAAAGCGTCCATCTCGTTATAACGTCCCCGCCCTACCGGCAGTTAAAAGATTACGGGGTATCCTGTCAAATCGGTTTTAACGACAGTTACGAAAGCTACATAAACAACCTTAATCTTGTCTGGAATGAATGCCGAAGGGTTTTACATAAAGGTTGCAGGCTGTGCATAAACATAGGCGACCAGTTTGCAAGGGCTGTTTATTACGGAAAATATAAGGTAATTCCGATTAGAACGGAAATTATTAAATTCTGCGAAACGATAGGATTCGATTATATGGGGGCAATTATCTGGCAGAAAGTCACAACCTCAAATACCACCGGCGGAGCTACAATAATGGGCTCTTATCCTTACCCAAGAAACGGTATTTTAAAATTAGACTATGAATTTATTCTAATCTTTAAAAAAGACGGCGATGTTTTTATTTATGGCAGCCGTAATGATAAAGATAATACCGATTATGAGGAATTGATAACCAAACTCCCTTATATTTTCAAAGACCCGCATAATCTCAATAAAAAAATCGACCTTAAAAAATTGCAATTCGGCTCAAAGATTGATAAAAACAGCAAAAAACGCGAGGAATATTTTACCGTTAAAGAGGTATTGAGTCCCGAATTTATAAAACTTAATAACGGTTTAACGGTAAGATTGCTGGGCGTTAAACCGAAAGCGGTATTAAACGGCGAGGCCTTATCCTATCTTGTGAAAAAATTAAGGGGGCAAAAGGTGTTTTTAAGATACGACAGCTTGAAATACGACAATAAAAATAACCTTCTCTGCTATCTATATTTGCAAAATAAGACATTCATTAATGCCCATCTCGTAAAAGAAGGATTGGTTTCGGTCGATACGAATACGGATTTTAAATATAAAGAAAGGTTTATCAATATGACAAAAGAGGGTCATGCCGAAAACTAAAAAAGGTAAATATTCAAAAGAGTTCGGCAAAAAAGAAAAGGCGCTCAATTACACCTGCCAGACTTACCAGTTATCGAGGCCGAATAAAGTTGGCGCCGTTATGGCGCTTATAAGGGAATGCCGGCCTAAGTCTATCGAGGACTGGGAAAGGTGGTATTTCGAGAACGCATATCCCGAAGGGAAATTGACGATAAAATCGAAAATGAAGAAATTCCGAATGATATTAAAGCTGAAATTATAATGCTTAAGAGATGATATAAAACAGGGATGGAAATTTCAAAGAAGCGGTACGTAAGAATTAAAAATTTGAACGCAAAAATTATTATTTTCCCATTTGTCCGCATCCGGCCAATAAAACGTAAAAACAATTTCGTCGTTTTCCGCTAAATTTTCGGTCGGCAAATCCGCGTAAAAAACTCCAAATCCGGAATCTTTTGTCTGCTCATCGTTAACGGTGCCCCATCCATCTTTAGTCCAGCGAACCAAAGCAGACGATAAGGTTTCGACGCGCAATTTTTTTCCGGCGGGTATTTTATGCAGTTTATGGTTAAAACGCCATAGCATAATATCAGACGTCGTGTCGTTCTTTAGATAACGTAAAACGGTCTGGGGAGGCATATCGAATACTCTTTCTTCGGTGAGCGAACGCACGAGTTTTAAATATTCGGCATGCGCCCATACTAACGGCATAGCCGAGCCGGTCGGCCGCCCGAAAAAAAGCCCGCGCTCCGGTATATCCCGACTATCCCACACTTGCTCAGGCAAAAGTCCGATGCCGTCCGCTAAACTTTCCATAGTTTTAAGCAGGCGCTTCGCCTCATTAAAATCGCCCGAAGCTACGCTGTAATGACCTCGTTCGCCCGTTAGCAGAGGCCATAACCTACCTCTGCCGGTGCCGTCGAAAGGACTTCCGTCTTTATGTTCGCCGTAACCGTCTCCGTTGTATCTATGCCAGCAAGGTCCATACGGGGTTTCTGCCTTAAGCAAGGAGTCTATAACTTTCACGGTATTAAGTATCCTCTTATCGTCGGCTCTCCTTAAGCCGAAACGAACTAAAGCTAAGGCATCCGTACACACAACGGAAGAAATGTGCGGATAACAGGAAGCGGGGGGGCGGTTTTTAATGCATATAATGTCGTCGCCTTCTTCGAAATCGGGCGGAGTAACCCTTACGTAATAACCTTCTACGTCCGTTTTATCGGCAAGTTCCCCTCCCTTAACATAAAGCCAGCGGTCTATACAGGAGTACCAAGAATCGGCGGTCTCCCGCAAATAAGGAGCTAAGCCGCGTTCGCCGGCTAATTCGGCAAGTTCCGCGCCTACTATAAGAGCGGCAATTTCGGCTGCAAGAGTAAAAGGAGTATATCCGCCGTTTTCTTCCCAACGATCCTGTTGGGTAACCGGCCCGTTTTTAACGATATAACCGAGAGCTTTTTTTATCATAGGCCAAAAACGGTAAATATCGCTCTCTAAAAGTGCGGTTTCTCTGCGGGCAAGGTCAAAAAGAAGAACGGGCAGAGCCGTTTCGTCCATCTGGATGCCGCTCCAATACGGGAAACCGTCGATCCACATATTTTGCGGCCAATGACCGTCCATTTCCTGCGTCGATTCAAGATATACCAGCATGTCTATAATTTCCGATTTAATATTTGCCGCAATAAGTCCGCCTGCCGATTGTACCATATCGCGCGGCCATATTAGATGATAGCCTCCGAGATCTCCGTCCCCCTTGGAAAAGCCCCAAGGTACCGCAAGGCTTGCAAGAACCGCTCCCGGAATGTATTTTGACCGGTGGATTAATATGACCATTGCGCTTATCGAAAAAAGTCCGTGTTTTTCGGCATAAAAAACCGGCTTTTGTTTTTGCCAGAATTCTCTCCATTGTCCGCTATAAATTTCGAGAAGATTTTGAAAACCGACGTTAATAGAGGCAATCGATTGTTGCGCCGCTTCGGAAGGATTGCGTCCAAATCCCAGCGCCAGAACGAAATTACCGTCTTGAAGAATTATCTCTCCGGTAAGGGCGACGTTTCCGTTTTCCGCTCTTTTATACCGGTTAGTAAGTTCTCCGGTGCGGATTAAATCCTGCCATCCGTCGGAAAATCCGACAAATCCTACGGAAGACGAGTTAAAGCCTCGGCTGTTCATCAGACATAAAGATGTTTTGCCGCGGGAGGCAAAAAGCCCTGTTTTTCCTTTAAATTCATCTATCCATCCCGTATTGCCGGCTCCACGGTTGCCGATATGCGATGCGACTATAGCGTATAACCTGTATTTGCCCTGTTTAAGCGGGGTGAATTTGCCTTGTATCAGAACTACGTGCCTGTCGGGATCGACGATAATATCTTTTTCTATCCGGTAGTATCCTTTTTCGCAGACGCTTTCAAGGTGATAAGCGGGCACTCCCGTATAAATAAGCGACGAAGAATGAACGGCATGACGTTTTTCTTCGGAAAAAAATCCGCCGTCCGCCGTAATCACAAAACCGAGATCCCGTATTGCCGCTTCGTCTTCTCTGGGGGAATAAACTTCGTTAAGAATACCGTGGGAAATAGTGAACCAGACCGAACTTCCATTAAAAGACGTTCCTACTCCGCTTTTAGCGGCTCCCGTCCACCTGCCCGGAATTCCCGGCCATCCGGGAGCATATAATTCCTCATTCATTATCGACGCCTATTAATTTTTTATTATTTACAATTTTTAATATTTCACTATTTGTCGGCTGCTTTAGTCGCTTTATAATTATTATATTACCTTAGCCGCCGTGGGTAAAGTTGGAATAATCGATCATCGCGCCGTCGGCAAATATAGTGCTTCCCGTAATGTATGAAGCCGAATCGGAAACTAAGAAAACGGCGGCTTCGGCAATTTCCTCGGGCTGACCCATTCTGCCAAGCGGAATTTTATTAAGAAGATCGTTTAACGTCGATGGATTATCCCATACGCTTTTGTTGATAGCGGTTTGAATCGCGCCGGGCGCAAGGGACAGCACCCTGATACCCGACGAACCCAGTTCTTGCGCCATAGTTTTCGTAAGCATGGAAAGACCGGCTTTCGCCGCCGCATATCCGCTGTAACCGCTCCAGGGAATCCTTTCGTGAACGGAGGTCATATTTAATATAACGCCTTTTTTTTGGCTCATCATGTGCGTTACAACTTCTCTGGCGCAGTAAAAAGGACCGAATAAATTTATTTTAATTACTTTTTCCCATTCCGATATATCCGATTCGTGTATAAGGGAATGTTTCCCGTCAATCCCTGCATTATTGACTAAAATATCCACTCCGCCCCATGTTTTAACAAAAGTATCCACCATATTTTTAACTTCGCCGCTGTCGGAAACGTCTGCTTGAAGAGTGATAACGTCTGCGCCTGCGGTTTTTATTTCCGAAGCTATTTTTTCCGCCGCATCGGGATGAGAATGAAAATTTAGTCCGATTTTTGCTCCCGCGGCGCCGAATTTTTTAGCAATCGATTCTCCCAAACCGGAACTGGCGCCGGTAATAAGCGCCCTTTTGCCTTTTAAGTTTATATCCATAAACTTTTCTACCTCTGATTTTTTAATTTTATTTATATTTATATCTTATGCCCATTTTTTGGGTTTGTAAACCTTTTTATTTTTATTTTAGTTAAATTTTAAAAACTTTAAAAGGGTCATGCTCGAAATGATACACCTTCGCTACTTCAATTTCCAACATCTTGAACCATTTTGACTGAATAGATACCGCTATAAAAGCGCCGAGCATAGGGCCTATCCAGTAAACCCACCAACCGCTCCATACGCCGGACGCTAAAGACGGTCCGAAACTTCGCGCCGGATTGGTGCTGGTTCCAGAAATAGGAGCTTCAAAATAAACCATAACCGCATAAAGAAACGGGAATAAGACGGGGGTAAAAGGTCTTAAACGTTTGTAGCCGAGAAATAAAAAAAGACCGGCGATAAGACAAAAAGTGGTTGCCGCTTCGCCTAAAACGGCGGCAGCCGCGCCTTTTTCCGGAATAGTCGTTCCGTAATCCACCGTTTTTCCTATACTTCCCCAAAAAAGAAGAGGAAAAGCCCCGGCCGCCGCTCCAAGAAACTGCGCTATAACATATCCTATCGCCATGGCGCTTTTAATTTTGCCTTTCATCCAGAATGAGAACGTAACAACCGGATTAATATGAGCGCCGCTCCACTTGCCGACCGGTGAAAACGTTACAAGCATACCGGTGCCGCCAAACAAAAATCCGGTAAGCGCCCTTCTAATACCCGGACTTGGAATTAAGGAAACTACCGGACTTCCCTTGCCGAAATCTAAAATAACGAAAGAAACGCCTATGCCTATAAGTAAAGCCGTTCCTATAAATTCAGATAAATATAATTTCCATATTTTCATATTTATAATAATTTATTTTATTTAACCGGATAATGGATATATGGATGAACTTATGCAGTATAAACGCCAAAAAAAATAACGGCGGACGTAAATTGTATTTACGCCCGCCGCGTCTTATTATAAAATTGTCTAAAATTATCTTATCGGCGATTAAACATCGTAATACAGCGCAAATTCATAAGGAACCGGCCTCATACGAACGGGATTGACGTCGTTTTCCATTTTGCGTTCAATCCATGCCTGTATCAAGTCTTCCGTAAATACTCCGCCTTCAAGCAAAAATTTATGGTCTTTATCGAGTTCTTTAAGAGCTTCTTCAAGCGAACCCGGGGCAACCGGAATATTTTTAAGTTCTTTTTTGGACAAAGTAAACAGGTCTTTATCCACGGGATTGCCCGGTTTTATTTTATTTTTAATGCCGTCTAATCCCGCCATAAGCAATGCGGAAAAAGCGATATATCCATTTGCGGTAGGATCCGGCGTCCTGTATTCTATTCTTTTTGTTTTCGGCGAAGTGGAATACATCGGAATTCTGATTGCGGCGCTTCTGTTTCTCGAAGAGTAAACAAAATTTACCGGCGCTTCAAAACCCGGAACAAGTCTTTTATATGAATTGGTGGTAGGATTTGTAAAAGCGCATAAAGCCTTGGCATGTTTTAATATTCCGCCTATATAATAAAGTCCAGTTTCGGACAAGCCCGCATATTCTTTTCCTGCAAAAAGAGGCTGACCGTTTTTCCATAACGACTGATGCACGTGCATACCCGAACCGTTATCGCCGAAAAGCGGTTTGGGCATAAAAGTAGCGGTCTTGTCGTATCTTCTTGCGACGTTTTTAATTATATATTTAAACCACATAAAATTATCGCCCATAGCGGTTAAGGAATTGAATCTCATATCTATTTCCGCCTGACCGCCGGTAGCAACCTCGTGATGAGCGGCTTCGACCCTTATTCCTACATTCTGAAGTTCAAGAGCCATTTCGTTTCTGACATCGGTATGGGCATCTATAGGGGAAACGGGAAAATAGCCTTCTTTGTGCCTTGGTTTATGTCCCAGGTTAGGCATTTCGTCTCTTCCCGTATTCCATGTGCCTTCTTCGGAATCGATATAATAATATCCGCTGTTTGAAGTCTGGTCGTATCTGATGTCGTCAAAAATAAAAAATTCCGCTTCCGGTCCAAAATAAGCCGTATCGGCGATGCCGGTAGATTTTAAATATTCTTCGGCTTTCTGAGCCACATACCTTGGGTCCCTTTCGTAATATTTTCCCGTAATAGGGTCTTTGATACTGCATATTAAAGACAGTGTTTTTGCTTCGATAAAATTGTCGATAACCGCCGTCGTAGCATCCGGTATTATTAGCATATCGGAAGCGTCGATAGCCTGCCATCCCCTTATACTAGAACCGTCGAACCCAAAACCGTCTTTAAAAATATCTTTTGAGATTTCGCTCACCGGCACGGTAAAATGCTGCCAAGTTCCTAACAGGTCGCAAAATTTGACATCGACGAACTGAACCTCCTGTTCTTTGATAAACTGCGTAACTTCATTTTCCGTCATTTCTCCTCCAAAAAAAATTTAAAAATTAAGATTTATTAAATGAAGCAATCTATGGATATACTTCATTACTAAAGTGAGTTCTTTATAGCGCTTCGTCGCCTCTTTCGCCCGTTCTTATTCTGATAGCGTCTTCTACGGGCAGAACGAATATTTTTCCGTCTCCGATTCTTCCGGTTTTCGCGCTCGTCGTTATTGTTTCTATTACGGTGGCAAGCCTGTCGTCGGAAACTATGACTTCTATTTTAACTTTAGGTATAAAATCCACGACGTATTCCGCCCCTCTGTAAAGTTCGGTATGTCCTTTCTGTCTGCCGTACCCTTTTACTTCGGTAACGGTCAACCCTTGAATTCCAATCTTGCTCAATGATTCTTTTACATCGTCAAGCTTAAAAGGCTTAAATATCGCCTCGACTTTTTTCATCGTTCCTCCCGTGTAAATTTAAAAGCAATAAATATGCCAATAATTATTTATATAAATCCTATTAAAATTATAAATTATTTATATCTTTTGTATAAAAAATATGCAATAAAAAAAATTAATGCTTAAAAAATAAACACAAAATTTAATCCCTGAAATTTATATATAGTAATTCAATGTCTAAAGGAAAGGCTTTTAAACGGGAAATTATATTTTGAAGCTCGTCTCTCGATTTAGAGCTGACCCGCAAATGATCTTTAAGGTTTTCGACTCCCGCTTTAGGGGCTGTTTTTTTTATTTCCTGAATAATTTTTTTAGACGATTCTTTATCGACTCCTTCTTTTATTTCAACCTCCTGCCGCACCATTCCCTTAGACGCTTCTTCCTTTTTTTTGAAATTCAGAAATTTTACCGAAACTCCGCGTTTTATCAGTTTTCCTTTTAATATATCGATAACTGCCGTAAGTTTATAATCGTCGTCTCCGAGCAGAGTAATAACATTATCCTGCCGTTTGATTTCACTTTTAGTTCCTTTAAAATCATACCTGCCGGTTATTTCTTTTATTGCCTGATTGATTGCATTATCGACTTCCTGCATATCGGCTTTTGATACTATATCGAAAGAAGGCATCGTTAATCCCCCGGTTTAAAATTAGTTTTCTTTTATTATCGTATAATATGAAGGAAAATTAACGCTAAAAATTTTGCCGTTAATACGACCGTTAAATTTAACGTTTTTATATTTAAAAATAATCGTCTGCCCCTGATGCGTAAAAATTTTTAAAAATTCGATTTTAAGATTTGTACCGTTAAAGCCGACATAGATTTTTTTTGCCCTCTGCACCTTTATAGGCTTCAGAATAAGTATTATTTCGCTTGAAACCAATTTTTTATAAACTTTCATAACTTTAAAATAGTTGGTCAGGTTCCCTATGACTTCGACGACGTTAGGAGGAAATCCGCCTTTTTTGCCGCTTACGTTTATTACGGTTACTTTTTTCATTATTTTATTTACTATATAAAGTCTGCCGTTTTTCAAAACCTGCCTCTTATGGAAAGGATATTCGTAAACCCAAGCCATTCCTATATGCTTTTTATAATAAAAATAGCCTTTGTAAACCATATTTTGCGAATATCCGGGTATTTCTTCCTTCTGGTAAAAATAAGCGCCGATAGAATAAACGCTTTTATATTTTGCCTCGATTTTATTAACGGTATTATCGGATATGCCGTAAGATTTCGGCGTAAAATATATCACGGTAAATAATTGCAAAATTAAAAAAATTATAAATAATTTTAAAAACCCTATTTTCATTTTCCGGCTCTCCTTTTTTTTGTCAAAATTCCTTCGTTCTGCATTTTTTCTATTATTCTTGCCGCTCTGTTAAAACCTATTCTGAATCTTCTCTGCACATAGGATATCGAAATATTTTCGCCGTCTTCTTCGGATTGAACAAGGTTCAGCACTTCGTTATAAATTTCGTCGTCGGGGTCGTCCGTAATTATTCTATCAAAATTACCCGTATTGTCAAACTCATTTATTAATAATTCGTTTTTCTGGGACGGAAAGTTTTTTTCTTCTATAAATTTTATCGCCTTTTTAATCTCCTCTTCCGATATATACGAACCATGAATTCTTACGAGCCTTCCCTGCCCCGGCGGCATAAAAAGCATATCTCCGTTTCCAAGCAGTTCCTCGGCGCCGTTTGAATCCAATATCGTTCTTGAATCCACTTTCGACGAAACTAAAAAAGATATGCGCGACGGCATATTTGCCTTGATAACGCCGGTTACGACGTTTACGGAAGGTCTTTGCGTCGCGATTACCAAGTGTATGCCGCAAGCTCTTGCCATCTGCGAAAGCCTTATTATGGAAGTTTCGACGTCTTTCGGGCTGGTAAGCATCAGATCGCTTAATTCGTCTATGATAACAACTAAATAGGGCATCGGTTTTAAACCATGTTTTTTGCGCTTTTCGTTAAACTGCCCGATGTTTTTAACTCCTTCGGACTGCAGTTTTTTATATCTGGATTCCATCTCCAAAACAGCCCATTTTAAAGCGACTCCCGCTTTTTTTGCATCATAGACTACGTCGCTTATCAAATGAGGGAGGTTTTCAAAAGGCGCTAACTCCAATCTTTTAGGGTCTATCATTAAAAAGTTGAGTTCCTCATGGGTTGCTTTAAAAATAAGGCTCATAACAAGCGTATTGATAAAAACGCTTTTTCCTGCTCCGGTTGCACCTGCTATTAATAAATGAGGGGCTTTTGCAATGTCGAACAATACGCTATTTCCGGTAGTATCCTTACCCAGTACTATCGTAAGCAAAGATTTTGAATCCGCAAATTCTTTTGAATTTAAAATTTCGGAAAAAAATACCGTCTCCCTTCTATTGTTTGGAACTTCGATGCCCACGGCGGATTTGCCCTCTATTACTCCCGTTATCCTTACCGGCTTTGATTTTAACGCCATAGTAAGGTCTTCGGAAAGGGACAGAACTCTTCCTACTTTCACCCCGCTTGCAGGCTCGAACTCGTACATCGTTATAATTGGACCGGGATTTATGCCGGTAACCCTTCCTTTGACCCCGAAATCCATAAGTTTCTTTTCTATAAGGGTTGCGTTTACAAGCAAAGACTGTTTATCCGTTTTCTGCAAATCTTTTATCGCTCCGTCGTCATTTATTAACGATATAGGCGGTATTTTTGAATCTCTGTCGCCTATAAAATCAAACGTTGCCGGTTTTTCGGCTATGTGTCCAATATTTTCCGTTTCAGTCGCTTCTTCTTTTTTTTCTAAATCGCTAATGAGTTCTTCCCTTGCGCCTCCGAACAATTCTTTATTCAGGACAAAACTTTTTTTTCTTTTTTTAAGCTTCTTTCTTTTTTCGAATCTTAATTTTAAAGAAGAAAAAAAATCCGATATTTTTAGCGCGATGGAACGGAAATTAGGCAGTTTAATTTTTTTAAAGTCTATTTTATGTTTGGAAAGGTTATATATATAATTATAATATTTGCTTAAATATTCAGGATTAATTTTTTTAAAAAAAATATAAAACGATAAAAGAAAAAGCAGAAGGGTTATTATTATAGTTCCGGCAAACCCGAAAAATTTAAAAAGAAAACCGTAAATTCCCCTGCCGAACAAACCTCCTCCCGAAACAGTAAAACCGTGATACGAAATTTTTGGAAACAAACGGTATAAAAGAATAGATAAAGCAATAATAGCTATTAAAATTGCGGCATAAAGTCTTTTAATCAAAGGCTTGTTTAATATAAAAACAATGCCCGTCAATAATATAAAAATGATTATAATAAAAGAACAGAGTCCAAATGCCGTTAACAGGTAATTCGATAAAATTCCTCCGAAATAACCGCCCCAATTCGCCTTATGAACCGTGGAAATAGAGTAGGAATTAAAAGTTTGCTGAACTATGTTATATGAATAAAGAGACAGCAGGGAATAAACCGAAAAAAATATGATTAAAACTCCCCATATTGTCCTTTTATGGCTTGACATAATTTAAATGAACTCTTCCGTTGCGAAATAAGGCTTTAAGGCATCCGGAATTTTTATATATCCGTCCTCGGTCTGATAATTTTCTATTATTGAAATCATCACCCTTGGAAGGGCAAGACCCGAACCGTTTAAGGTGGAGACAAATTCGGCTTTGGAATTTTTATCCCTTTTAAATTTTATATTTGCTCTCCTTGCCTGAAAAGAACCGAAATTAGAACATGAACTGACTTCAAGCCACTCGTTTATTCCGGGAGCAAAGACTTCTATATCGAATTTTTCGCTTGCGGTGAAACTCAAATCGCCGGTGCATATCCTGACAAGCCTGTGGGGAATATCGAGCCTGTTTAATATATCCTGCGCATCGGCTATAAGACTTGATAATTCTTCTTTTGCGGTTTCGGGAGTAGTAATTTTTACGAGTTCCACCTTATCGAACTGATGGCCTCTTTTTATGCCTTTCGTGTCTTTGCCGGCAGACAGCCGTTCTTTTCTGAAGCAGGCCGTATAGGCGGCGTGTTTCACGGGAAGCCTGTCTATGGCGAACACTTCGTCTCTATACATATTTGTAACGGGAACCTCGGCGGTCGGAACAAACCACATTCCCGATTCCAAGTCTTTATATAAATTATCGGAAAATTTAGGGAGCTGTCCCGTTCCCACCAAACATCCTTCGTTTACCATAAAAGGCGGGTATATCTCTTCGTAATCATGAAAATTCGTATGAATATCCAACATAAAATTAATAAGCGACCTCTGAAGTTTTGCAAGACCTTTTTTTAAAATATAAAATCTCGTGCCTGAAATTTTGACCCCTCTTTCAAAGTCTATTAAATCCCTTTTTTCCCCGATTTCGTAATGAGTTTTAGGTTCGAAATCAAACTTTTTCTTTTCGTTAAAATATGAAACCGCCGTATTTCCCGTTTCGTCTTTACCGACGGGCACGTCTGGACCGGGAAGGTTTGGAACGTTAAGCATAAGGGAATTAAGCCTCTCTTCTATGGCGTTTAATTCCTCCTCCTGAATTTTAATTATTTCGTTTGTCTTTTTTACCTCTTCTTTTTTTGCCGAAATTATTTCGGCATCCTTTTCGGAAGCTATTTCTTTAGAAAGAGTTTTTCTTGTATTCCTTAAACATTCCGAATCGTATAGAAGTTTTCTTTTTGATTCGTCGAGTTCAAAAATTTCATCTATGGGAACGGAAACGAAAAGTTTTTCCATTTCCTTTTTGACGTATTCTCTCTGTTCCCTGATAAGTTTAATGTCTATCATTTTTAGTTATAATTTAATTATTCTATTAGGTTATATAGTAATATTTTTAAAATTAAATATCAATCAGGAATCCAACAAAATATTTACGTTATCATTGCCAATCTCGGCGAAACCGCCTTCGGAAACGGTAATTTCGTTATAGGTTTCGCCGATTTTATATTTTATAACGCCTGGAGCCAAATTAGATATAAAATTTACATGACCGGGCATAACTCCTTCTATGCCTGCATCTGCGGGGATTTCGCAAAAACCTGCATCTCCTTCGAAAATTAACCCATTTTTATTTACTATTTTCAATCTTAGCATCATTTATTTACCGAGTCCTTTTGCTTTTAAGGCGACTTCATCGATACTTCCCACCATATAAAAAGCCTGCTCCGGCAAATCGTCGTGTTTGCCGTCTAAAATTTCCTTAAAACCGCGTATCGTTTCTTTTAACGGCACGTATCTTCCGGGAAAACCGGTAAAAACTTCCGCGACGAAAAAGGGCTGGGATAAAAATCTCTGTATTCTTCTTGCCCTGTTCACTATCAGCTTATCGTCTTCGGACAGTTCGTCCATTCCGAGAATTGCAATTATATCCTGAAGTTCTTTATACTTTTGAAGAACCGCCTGAACTTTTCTTGCGACGCCGTAATGTTCTTCTCCTATAATGTTTGCGTCTAACGCCCTCGACGTAGAATCAAGCGGATCGACCGCGGGATAAATACCGATGTCAACTATCTGTCTCGAAAGAACCGTCGTCGCGTCTAAATGAGCAAAGGTAGTCGCCGGAGCAGGGTCGGTCAAATCGTCCGCCGGAACGTAAACCGCCTGAACCGAAGTAATAGAACCTTTTTTTGTGCTTGTTATTCTTTCCTGAAGTTCGCCCATATCCGTTGCAAGAGTAGGCTGATAGCCGACTGCGGAAGGTATTCTTCCGAGAAGGGCGCTGACTTCCGAATTTGCCTGCGCAAACCTGAAAATATTATCGATAAAAACTAATACGTCCTGCCTTTCTTCGTCTCTGAAATATTCGGCCATGGTAAGAGCGGAAAGAGCGACCCTCGCCCTTGCTCCGGGCGGTTCGTTCATCTGTCCGTAAACGAGTACCGCTTTATCCAAGACCTTCGATTCCTTCATCTCGGTCCAGAGGTCGGTCCCTTCCCTCGTTCTTTCTCCCACGCCGGCGAATACCGAAAAGCCTCCGTGTTCTATAGCTATATTATGAATCAGTTCCATAACTAAAACCGTTTTGCCGACGCCTGCCCCGCCGAACAACCCCGCCTTACCGCCCTTTAAGTAAGGTTCTAACAGGTCTATGACTTTAATACCCGTTTCTAATATCTCGATATTAGTGGACTGTTCTTCGAAGGTAGGCGCGGGTCTGTGAATGGGAAGCCTCGATTTAAAATGCACCGGCGGCAGTTCATCGACAGGCTCTCCGATAACGTTAAATATTCTTCCCAGAACCTCCCTTCCTACGGGAACCGTTATCTTATTGCCGGTATCTATTACTTTGACTCCCCGCGACAAACCGTCGGTAGAATCTAAGGCTATGCACCTGACGGTGTCTTCGCCTAGGTGCTGGGCGACTTCAAGAACTAAATTATTTTCTTTATCGTTTATAGCCTGATTTGTAAGGTTTAGCGCATTAAAAATGGGCGGGAGTTTTTTATTTGGAAATTTAACGTCGATAACAGGACCTATAACCTGCGCAACAAAACCTTCGTTCATTTATCTATGTCCTCCTAAAAATTATTTTACCGCATTTACGCCGTTTATAATATCTAAAATTTCAAGCGTAACCGCCGCCTGCCTGGCTTTATTATAAGATGCCGTAAGTTTATTTATGAGTTTTCCCGCGTTTCTTGTCGCATTATCCATTGCGTTCATTCTAGCCGCCTGTTCTCCGGCAAAAGATTCCAAAATTTTATAATAAATTTTGGTCCGAATATAAGTCGTAAAAATTTTATCTATAATTTCGCCTTCATAATTAACGGTTTCTTCTATTAAATAACCTCCGCTTTTTCCTTTATCCCCGGTTTTAAACATTTCAAAAGGAAGCAGTTTTTCCGAATCGGCTTTCTGTTGAAGGGTAGAGATATAGCGGTTCGATATTATATGAACGGAGTCTATATCGTTATTTTTAAAATCTTTTAATACGGTATCGCATAAAAGCGCCGTAAGGTTAAATATAGGAGCGCCGTCAAAATAAGTCATTCCGAAAGCAATATTATAATTATTTTTTTTAAAAAAATCGTATCCCTTTTTACCCAGAATATACAATTTTATTTTACTTGAATCTAATGCTTTACTTTTGGACTCCTCAAAAAAAAGTTTAAACAGATTTATATTAAAAGAACCGCAAAGCCCTCTGTCCGTCGAAATAATTATTATTCCGGCATTACCGCCGCTTTTGCTTCCTTTTTCGGTTATTTTGCCGTAAAAAGGATGAAGGCGCAATACCGTATTGCCGGAAATATTCTTAATAACCTCGTCGTAAGCCGAAGCATACGCCCTGAATTCGTTCATGGCAGACTGATTTTTTTTAAACTTGGAACCCGCAACCATTTTCATGGCTTTTGTTATTTGTCTGGTATTTTTAATGCTGGAAATTTTTGTTTTTATAGATTTTAAATTCGGCATAATCAGTCTTCTGCAAAAATCCTTTTAAATTTATCGAGGGCGGTTAAAATTTTTGTTTTAAGCAAATCGTCTATAGATTTTTTTTCTCTAATATCGGAATAAATATCGGGATTGTTATTTTCTATATAAGATAGCATCCCTTCTTCGTATTTTTTAATGGACGTCAGTTTATATTCTTGCAAATAGCCGTAATTAGCCGCAAACAATATCGCGACTTCTTTCTCGACCGGCATAGGATTATACTGAGGCTGTTTAAGAAGCTCGGACATCATTCTGCCCCGAGCAAGCATTTCCTGCGTAGTTTTATCGAGGTCCGCACCGAACTGCGAAAATGCAGCCAGTTCTCTATATTGAGCCAGCGAAAGTCTCAAGCCCCCGGAAACCTGCTTCATAGCTTTAATCTGTGCGTCTCCTCCTACCCTCGAAACCGAAAGTCCGGCATTGACTGCTGGCCTGGTTCCCGCATAAAACAGGTCGGTTTCTAAAAAAATCTGTCCGTCGGTAATAGATATAACGTTAGTCGGAATATATGCCGACACGTCGCCCGCCTGAGTTTCGATTACAGGCAGAGCCGTAAGGGATCCTCCGCCGTGCGCATCGTTTAATTTAGCCGCCCTTTCTAACAGCCTTGAGTGCAAATAGAAGACGTCTCCCGGATATGCTTCCCTTCCCGGCGGTCTCCTTAAAAGCAAAGAAAGTTCCCTGTACGCTACGGCATGCTTGGATAAATCGTCGTAAATTATTAAGCAGTGCATACCGTTGTCTCTAAAATATTCCCCCATGGTAGCTCCGGTATATGGAGCAAAATATTGCAATGCCGCGGGGTCGCTTGCGTTAGCCGCTATTATAGTGGTATATTCCATTGCGCCGGAACTCATAAGTTTATCGTAAATAAATGAAATGCTCGACTGCTTCTGTCCAATTCCTACATAAATGCAGTAAACGCCGGAATCTTTCTGATTTAATATAGTATCTACGGCGATCGCCGTTTTTCCGGTCTGCCTGTCGCCTATAATAAGTTCTCTCTGTCCTTTTCCTATAGGTATTAAAGCATCTATCACTTTTATCCCCGTATATAACGGCTCTTTGACTTTTTGTCTGCGTACTATGCCCGGCGCTTTTTTTTCTATGGTGTAGTATTTTTCAGCCTGTACGGGACTTTTTCCGTCGATAGGCCTTCCGAGTCCGTCTAAAACTCGCCCTACCACACCCATTCCTACCGGAACTTCCGCAATTTTTCCGGTTCTTTTAACCGTATCGCCTTCCTTGACTAAAAATTCTTCGCCTAAAACGATGACGCCGGCATTATCTTCTTCAAGATTTAAGACGTACCCGTAAACATCGGGGGAAAATTCCAACATTTCGCCTATTACGGCATTTTTAATGCCGTATATTTTTGCAACGCCGTCTCCAACCGACAAAACCACGCCGACTTCGCTAATATCGATATTTTTCGTATAAGACTCTATCCTGCTTTTTATGATATCGGTAATTTCCGAAGCCTTAATCGCCATAAGCAAACGCTCCTTGCTTTAAATATTTATGAAATTTATCGAGTCGAGTTTTTATGCTTGAGTCGTACAATACGTTATCTATGTTTATTATATAGCCGCCTATTATTTTTTCATCAACCTCCGCGGATATAACAACGGTTTTATTCAAAGACTTTTCTATAATATTTTTTATTTTACTTTTTTCTTCCGGTTCTATTTTTTTTGCGGAAACGACGTTAACCCTCGATATATTTAAAAAATTATCTCTCAAAGCCGAATACTCGTCGAAAATTTTCGGAAGATATTCCATTCTTTCCTGTTCTATCAGAAGGCAAAGAAAGTTTATAAAATATTTGTTAAAAGATAACTCTTTGCTTAATAAAGTTATAACTTCGAATCTTTCGTCTTCCCCTATATAAGTTTGGGAAAGAAATTCTTTAAGGCAGAGTTTATCGTCCCAGAAATTAATAAAATTATGAAGGTCGTTGAAAATTTCCTCGACCATCTTGAAACCTTCGGCTGTTTCAAATAGAGCATAAGCATACCGCTTACTTATTTGATTGTTTTGCAAATGCTTCCTCTTGCAGTTTAAGGAAATTGTCGTTTATTTTATGAACGGCATCGGATTCTATTTCTTTTTTTATCATTTCGTTTGCCGTTTTAAAAGATATATCTAAGGCTTCTTCGAAAAGCCGTTTCTTTTGATTGTCTATTTCCGATTTTGCCCGTTCTATATAGACGCTTATAATTTTATCAGCGGTTATGCCTGCATTTTTAATAATCTGATTTTTCTCGGCAATTGCTTCCTTTATAGCGTCCTGTTTAATTTCTTTTATCTCTTTTCTGACCCGCTCAAGTTCAATTTTAGCCTCTCCATAGAGCTCTTTGGCTTTTTTTTCGTACTCTTTAGCTTTTGCCAGAGAGGATTCTATGTCGTTTTTTCTTCCGCCCAAAAAAGTTATGCCGTATTTTACGTAAATATACGCGATTCCTATAGCAAGTATAATCGTATCGAATATTCGCCAAAAAATTTCCATATTCATATACTTATAATTTTTTTACATATTAAATCCGCAATTTCTTCGGATTTTAACATATAATCTTTTATTAAATCTTTTTTTTCTTTATCAAAATTTTTAACCGCTTCATCTAAATTTTCTGCCGCTTTTTTTCTGACTTCCGCAATAATTATATGCGCTTCGGCTAAACCTTCTTTTTTGTAAGATTCGCGAATACTGTTTACTTCTATTTTTAATTTATTTTTTTCCTGCCCGGCAGATTCGTATAATTTTTTCGTTAAATCTTCAAAATTTTCTTTGTTGCCTTTATGCGAAGATAAAATGCTTTCCCGTTCTTTAAGAATTTTTCTTATAGGTTTAAACAAAAAAAGGTTTAAAAGATAAGTAAAAATTAAAAACGCTGCGGCTTCGAATAAAAGCCCCTGCCATGTAATGACTAATTCGGACATACGATATTTATTTTTTTTATATTTATCTTTTTTATCTCATCTGATTATATCAAAAAAGGAAAAAATATCAATTTTTAATTTATTTTTAATTTTATTTTTAATTTATTCACTTTCATTAATTTTATGATAATATTTTATATAGGCTTATTAAACGAACATTCCGCTTATTATAAATATATTTAAAAACGGATAAGGATTTAAATGGATATAAATCTACAAGAAACCGCCAACGACGCAGATTCCACCGTAAACACTATCCGGATAAAAAAAGATGAAATAATAGACCAGCTCATTAACAATATATTGACATCAAAAATGGAACTGGGGATTACGGTTTTCCCTTATAACCAGTTTTTTAAATCTTATTTAATCGGAATTAAGCCGAAATACTTAGTTATCGACAGTCTTATGCCGTTTTACGGGAACAAGATACTGCCTAAAACGGAATACTTAAAAATAAACGTGGAATCCGGCAATCACGGAACCGACAAATATTTCCTTTCAAAATATAAAGACGAAATAATATCCGGCGAAGAGACCGATTTTTTGATTTATAAGCCCGTCGAAATAGTTATAGTAGAAAAAAGAAGCGCCTTGAGAGTTTCGACCAATAAATATAACGCGGCGTTTATTTTCGGCTCTTACAGAAATAGCGATTTTTTTTATCCGGTATATGATTTATCATGGAACGGCATATCTTTTAATGCCGCCATAACAATGGAGCCGGAATTAATATTAAAGAATACTATGGTAAAATTTTTAGATAAAGCCGTTCATATGGATTTAAAAATTATTCATTCCACTTATATAAACAACGACGGAAAATTCAGAATCGGATGCCGCATCGATAAAATATCCGATAAAGACAGAGACATGCTTATTAATTTTATTTTGGGGATAGAAAGGCAGAATATTAATTCTAATATTAATTCTAATTCGGAATAACAAATTACTTTTTATTAATAAATTCTATTATCCTTTCGAGTTCTTCGCCGGAATAGAATTCTATTTCTATTCTGCCTTTCAGCTCGGCTCCTTTGCTTTTATAATTAATTTTAACTCTCGTCTGAAGCTTCTCCAGCAATTCGTCTTCGTAGCTTTTAATTTGAGAAGACACGGATAAATCTTTTTTAGGTTTCTGCTTTTTATTCTTTAATTTAAACTCTTTTGCTCTGCGCTCAGTTTCCCGGACGTTTAATTTTTCGCCGGAAATAGTATTAAGAAGCATGCCTGCTTCATCGTCCGACAGACCGACAAGATTTCTCGCATGGGACGGCGTGATTTTTCCGTAGATGAGTTCTTTTTTAACTTCTTCGGGCAGGGAAAGAAGCCTGAGCATGTTGGTAATAGTCGCCCTATCCTTGCCGACTTTAGCCGAAAGCTCTTCATGCGTTAATTTATACTCCTCGATCAGCCTCAGATAGCAGTTTGCTTCCTCGATAACGTTTAAATCCTGCCTCTGTATATTTTCTATAAGCGCAATCTCAAGAGCCGAAACACCGGTAATATCTTTTATTATCGCCGGAACTTTTTTAAAATTAAGTTCTCTTACGGCTCTATATCTTCTTTCGCCGGCTATCAAATCGTATTTGCCGTCATTTTTAGATTTAGCGACTATCAGCGGTTGAATTATTCCGTTTTCTTTAATAGAGTTTTTTAATTCCGCCAGCTTATCTTCGTCGAAATATTGCCTCGGCTGATAGATGCCGGTATTTATTTTGTCGATATCTATCTCAAAAACGGAAAAACTATTATCTGCGTCAGGCTGATTTGCGCTTTTGTTAAAATCCGTCAGAAGAGCGCCAAGTCCCCTGCCTAACACGTTTTTTTTAATATGTTTTCCTTTTTCTTCCATATTTGTCCTATTTACGCCGCCTTAGATAAAAATTCTTTAGTCAGTTCAAGATAACAAACCGCTCCTTTAGAATTTATATCGTATAAAATTATCGGCTTCCCGAAGCTTGAGCTTTCAGGCAGTTTAACGTTTCTCGGTATAACGTTATCGTAAATTTTCCGACCAAAATATTTTTTAACCTCTTCTACGATTTGATTCGTGAGGTTCGCTCTTCCATCGAACATAGTAAACAGAACTCCTTCGATATATAAAGTTTTGTTTAATCTTTGATTGACGAGTTTAATAGTCTGCATCAGCCTCGATATTCCTTCTAAAGAATAGTATTCGCACTGCATTGGAATTAAAACGCTGTCCGAAGCCGTGAGAGCGTTAATGGTCAATAGCCCCAGCGAAGGCGGCGTATCTATAAAAATATAATCGTAATCATTTTTAATTTTATCTATTACGTTTTTTTTAAAAAAATATTCCCTTTCCCCTATGTTTACAAGTTCGACCTCTATCCCTGCGAGATCCGAAGTTGCAGGCATTACGTAAAGATTTTTCATCTGGGTCGAATAAACGGCATCGAAAACTTTGGATTCGCCCGTAAGACATTCGTAAATAGTAGGATTGGATTTTTCGACGGCGATGTTTAACCCGCTCGTAGCATTAGCCTGAGGATCCGCATCTATCAAAAGCACTTTTTTTTCGTATGCGGAAAGGCATGCCGCAATATTAACGGCTGTAGTAGTTTTCCCTACTCCGCCTTTCTGGTTGGAAATACAGACGACTTTCGACATTAATTTATACCCGTTATGAATATTTTAGTGATAAATTTTTAACGATTCTTGATAATTATATCATTAATTAAATTTGAAAATCAAATAAAGTTTCACGTGAAACAATTGTATTTAATTTTCAAATTAACGCTATGAGTTTTCCGCATATAAATCCGGTTGCGGCGGCAGTTCCGCCGATTATAACCATTTCGAGGGAACTTTTAAGTTTGTCCGTTTTCGTTACTTTTGCTTTGGCTAAACCGGTGAATATAAGCACTAATATAGATAAAATTATTGAAACCGCAACGGCTGTAAAGGAATGTTTAATGAAAAAAAACGGCAAAAGCGGCGGAATACCTCCCGCTAAAAAAGATAACCCCGTATAAGATGCAATTTTAAAAGGATTTTCATGATAATCTTTGCTTATTCCAAGTTCGTCCTGAACCATAAAATCAAGGAGTATTTTTTTATCGGACATAAGTTTTTTAACTATAGGGTCTATTTCCTCTTTAGTAAAACCTTTATCCTGATATATTTCATAAATTTCTTCTATTTCATGTCCGGGATTTTCTTTAATTTCCCGGGTCTCCCTGTTGATCTCTTTTTGATAAAATTCATTCTGGGATTTTGTAGCAAGATAAGCTCCAAAAAACATAGAAACCGTACCGGCTATAATTTCAGCCGCGCCTGACATAAGAACTATTTTTAAGTTTATCAGCGCCCCGGTCAAGCCTGCAATAAATCCGACGGTGGTAACTAAACCGTCGTTAATTCCGAATACGAACTCTCTTATAAGTTTGCCTTCAGGCGTGTGCCAGTCTTCGTTGTGAAATCTTTTTAACGGATCCAAATATCGCTCCTATTTATAAAAATAAATAAAATACGGCAAATTTAAAATAAAAATCAAACCGAAAGCCTTTTAACCACCCTCGCTTTACCGAGAAATTTAATTATTTTCAATATAGACGGACCGTCCAGCCTTCCGGTCACAAACAGTCTCAACGTTTCGTAACATTCTTTGACTGTTTTGCCGTTTTGAGAGGCGGTTTCTTTTATAACATTTTTGATTGAATTTTCGCCAAAGTCGTCGGTATTTTGAAAATTTTTTAAAAGAGCTTGCTTTAACTCATGGTCAAATTTAATACCGGCTAATTCTATGTCGAAGTCTTCAAAAAATATCTCAATTTCTTTTAAAATTTCTTTTACCGTTTTAAATTCGTTTTTTAAAAAACCGATTATTTCGCTATATAAATTTTCTCCGTAAGTTTCTTGAAGTTTATTCAATATATTTTCGGCTTGAAATTTTTCGATTAACACCTTTATTAATTGCTTGGCGGGCATAGCCGTAAGCCATTTTTCGTTTATATATCTTAATTTGTCTTCGCTAAAAATTGCGCTTGAGCCCTTTGCTTTTTTAATATCGAAAAAGTCCGCCATTTCTAAGATATTAGAAAATATCTCTTTTTCAAATATTTTTTCTTTGCCGCCCTTATATTCATACGCGGTAAAAGTATTGCCCGTTACCGCAAGATAGTTCAATATGGCGTCGGGGATGTATCCTTCTTCCTTATAATACTTAATATTTGCAGCCGAATCGCGTTTTGACATAATTTTTCCGTCCTTTCCGTACAAAAGCGAAATATGGGCAAAAACCGGCGGTTCTTTGCCTAGCGCATTAAGAATCAAGATCTGCTTCGGGGTATTGCTTATGTGGTCTTCGCCTCTTATCACATGGGTTATTCCAATGTCGTAGTCGTCTATAATAGAGGCAAAATTATATGTAAATCTGTTGTCCTCCGTTTTTAAAATAAAATCGCCTATAAGTTTTGGATTAAAGGAAAGCCGTCCGTGAACCGCATCATTAAATTCTACAGGCTTAAAACTTTCTACGGTCCTTAAAACTTTAGCTATATTTAAACGTACGGAAGGATATATGCGCTTTTCTTTAAAGTTAAGCATTAATTTTTCTTTCTCGCCTGAGGAAAGATTGGCGCATCTCCCGTTGTATAAATAAGGTTTTTTAGACTTAACCGCAATTTCTTTGGATTTTAAAATTTCCTCTTCGGTGCAAAAACATTCGTAAACAAGACCGTTTTCTTTTAAGCTATTCAGATATTTTTCGTAAATCGACGTTCTTTCGGACTGCCGGTAAAACTCGTTCCACTTAATTTCAAACCACCGCAAATCATCTGCGATAGCATCTTCATATTCTTTTTTGCTTCTTGCCCTATCCGTATCGTCTATTCTTAAAATAAATTTACCTTTGTATTTTAAGGCAAAAATATAGTTGAACAATGCCGTTCTTACGCCGCCTATATGAAGATTGCCCGTAGGACTCGGCGCAAAACGAACTCTAACATTATTGCCGTTTGAATTTTCTTTCATTTGACCTTATCTATATCCATGATTATTTTGATTATGCAATAGAATAACATAAATAAAATTAAGACGGGATAATTTTTGGGAAATATGCAGCCGGTTTAAAAATATAAAGCCGCACCTAATAATATATAATTTCAATTTAATTAAGATGCGGCGATATATTTTAATTTTTTCTAATTACAACTTAACTCTTTTATCGCCTTCATAAACATAAACGCCGGTATCGGATTCATCTTTTGCATGGTCGTGCGAACCGTCGCAGAACGGTAAATTTTTTGAAAGACCGCATGCGCAGACGTAAACCGGAAACTTTGCATCTTTTTCTTCTATCGCAAACGGCAGTTTCTTTTCGTGCTTAACTACTCTTGACATAATACCTCCCTATTAAATTAATTTGTTTAGATTTTTAGCGGTTAACCGTTATTAATATAATAAATCTGTAAATATATATTGTCAATCAGGGATTTTAAAATTATCTGGTTCTTATTTTATACTTAAAAAGAGTTTTAAACATTTGCAATATTTCTTTTATTTTTAATGGTCCAGTTATGCAATGCGTCAATCGCATCCGTCAGTTCTTTGCCAGCTTCGGTAAGGCTGTATTCTACCATAATAGGCTTAATAGAGATTATGCTTCTATTAATGGCCCCTATTTCCTCCAATACTTCAAGCCTTTTAGACAATTCTCTCGAGGAAATGCCTTCTATCTTTTTTTTAATGCGGTTAAATCTTAGATTTTCGCCGGAAAGCTCTTTAATTATCATTAAAGACCACTTATTTGCGAGTATTTTAAACGCTTCCTGTGCAGGACAATAAGTTTTATTATTTTCCATAATAAATCACAGTATATCATCTTAAATATAAAATGTCAATTAAGTATATATTATTATACTTAATAATAAAAAAATCCCTGATTGACTATAAATATTTAATAAATTATTATTATTTAAAGAATGCTAAACAATTATTATCAATTAACGTATTTAATTTAATTTGAAAGGGGGTTATTAATTATGAAAAAAGAATCGATCGGCTTATTTTTTTTAAGGTTTGTTTTGTTCCTGAGTTTTTTCTATCATGGAACGGGAATCCTTTTCGACTGGTTCGATGGACCTGGGGTTAAAGGATTTGCGGGATATATGCATTTCCCGCTGTTCATAGCCGTCCTTGTCGGAATTGCCGAAACTACGGGCAGCCTTGCAATGATAAGCGGGATTTTAACTAGAATAGGAGCGTTAAACATTATGCTAGTAATGCTCGGCGCTATATTTTTACTGCATTTGCCGAACGGCTTCGATATAATGAAAAACGGCTATGAATATGCGTTGACGGAATTCGCAATCGCTTTAAGCATTTTCATAATGGGACCCGGCGAATATACTATAACGGGACTTGTAACAAAGAACGCGCCCTTTATTTTGCAGTAAATAATAACAAACCGGGGTCGTTTGCAAAAAGGTGTCGGAATTCAATCCGGCACCTTTTTATTTATTAAACCTCTTTTTATTTAAAATTCGTCGGGATTAAGCGATTTCCTATAATTTTGCCATTCGACCATCCATTGAGGGTATAATTTTTTCGGCATTGTAACGCCGGATAGTTTAGAAATTTCATCCTCCGTTAAATTTACTTTTACGGATTCAAGATTATCTTCGAGCTGGGACATTTTATTTGCGCCTATAATAACGGAGGTTACGCCTTTTTGAGACAAAAGCCAAGCAAGGGACAACTGCGGAATGGATATATTTTTCTTTTTTGCTATTTCGATTAGCACATCGATTGCGTCATAGCCTCTTTCATCGACCGGCGGAAAATTGAATTCGCTTCTTCTTGCGCCTGCAGGCTTAGGATTTTGACGGGTATATTTACCCGTTAGAAATCCGCCCGATAACGGCGACCATGGAAGAACGCCGAGTCCTTCTTCGTTGCACAACGGAAGAAGTTCATGTTCCAAATCACGCGCAACAAGCGAGTAATATGCCTGAAGCGAAACAAAGCCGCTGAATTTTTCTCCTTTTGCTAAATACAAGGCTTTCATTATGTGTCTCGCCGTCCAGTTTGAAACCCCAAGGTATAAAACTTTCCCTTGTCTTACTAAGTCGTTTAATGCCTCCAGCGTTTCTTCCATTTCGCAGGACGCGTCCCAGCCGTGAACCTGATACAGGTCGATATAGTCCGTTTTTAATCTTTTTAAACTGTTATCGCACGCCTCTATAATATGCTTTCTGGAAAGCCCCGCATTGTTCAAATCGCCTGTTCCGTTCATAGCTTCTTCGCTTAAAGGAGAACGGACTTTTGTGGCTATGACAAATTTTTCCCTTGGAACGTTTAAGGTTTTTAAGGCATTGCCGAGTATCTCTTCCGACTGCCCGAATGAATACATATCTGCGGTATCGAAAAAATTTATTCCCGCTCCATAAGCCTTTTTAACCATAATATTTGCGTCATCCTGTCCGACCGCGCCGATGTTCCTAAATTTGAATCCAAAAGTCATAGTTCCAAGACAGAGTCTTGAAACCTTAAGTCCCGTATTTCCAAGTCTTGCGTGCTCCATACATGCGCCTCCTTAAGTATGATAAACTAAGTACTTTCTAACTCCTTCCTCGACCGAAAGAAAAGATTTATCGTATCCGATATTGCGCAAGGCAGATATATCCGCTTCGGTAAAACTTTGATAAGCGCCCTTAAGATGTTCTGGAAAAGGAATATATTCTACAGAACCTTTTCCCAGATATTTTATTACGGCGTTCGCTACGTCGTTAAACGACCTTGCCTGTCCCGTTCCAAGGTTAAATATGCCGGATTTTGACGGGTTATCCATAAACCATAAATTAACTTTGGCGCAGTCTTCCACATAAATAAAATCCCGCCTCTGTTCTCCGTTTCCGTAACCTGCGGTTCCCTCGAAAAGCCTTGCTTTCCCCGCAGCGGTTATCTGGTTGTTAAAATGAAATGCTACGCTGGACATTGTGCCTTTATGCGACTCTCTCGGACCGTAAACGTTAAAATACCTGAATCCCGCAATCTGATATTTAGCTTTTTTTATAATATTTCTAACATACTGGTCAAACTGGAATTTTGAATAAGCATACATATTTATTGGAAGTTCGCATTCCCTTTTTTCGACGAATCCCTTTTTGCCAAGTCCATAAACCGAAGCCGAAGAAGCATAAATAAATTGGGCTCCTATTTCTTGGCACCATTTTAATAACTCCTTGGAATACTCGAAGTTGTTTCTCATTATGAATTTTCCGTCCCATTCGGCGGTCGAAGAGCAGGCTCCTTCGTGAAACACCGCCGATATTTTTCCAAAATCGTAACCAGATTTAACGCAGGCAAGAAAATCGTCTCTATCCATATAGTCTAAAATATCGAGGTCGGAAAGGTTATACATTTTTTTTCCGTTCGTTAAATTATCGACGACCATAATATTGGATTCGCCCCTCTTGTTCAGCTCTTCGACAATGTTTGAGCCTATAAATCCGGCTCCTCCGGTGACTACTATCATTAAATTATCCCCTCAATTTTAAATTTGCCTATACTTTAATCGACATTAATATTGGATTTCCTATTCCAGATATGATAAAAATTATGCAATGCAATATCTATTTCTCTTTTATTCGTAATATAAGTCGCGTTATTGTCCTGATTTTCCGGCGACCCGCATTTATTATTATAACAGGATGCGCCTTCCGCCGAAGGCGACCAGTTTGCGGAGCCTTCTCTAAAAACGATACCGGGTATTATAAATATTTTATCGTGCATAATATTCCAGAATCCTCTGTCTCTTTTAGCTTTAATATAAATATTTCTTACGTTTTTAAGCATATATGTTCTGTCGGTTCGAGCCTTCATCTGTTTGTCGTCCCTGTATATATAAATCTTAACTCCTCTGTGCGCAAGATATATTAAATCTTTTGCAATCCTGTAGTCCGTAAACGAATACATTGCAATGTACAGCCGTTTGACTCTTAGCGATTTATTAAGCCAGCGAATATCGACGTTCTGAAGATTATTTTGCGGAGAAAAATAAGTTAGCGTTCCGGCATAAACAAATAAAGGTATAATAAATTGACCTAAAACCGTAAGCAGTAAAATACCGCCGAAAAACTTTTTCATAAATAACGCCGTACATTATGTTTTAATTAATATATTACCCTGTAATAAATATCTTCTATCATATTATTAATAGACGCGCCGATTATTCTTTGGAAGAATGGTTTTTTGATTTCCAATCTAACCGCTTTATCGGGATTAGCCTTTGCGATTTTGCATAAATCTTCAAGAGCGCTATCGAATCCGGACACTTTATCGATTAATTTCAGCGCTATCGATTTTTTTGAAGAAAACAGCTCCCCAGTCGCAATGCTTAAAACATCTGCGGCTGGAATTCCCCTCCCCTCCGACACTATTTCGATAAAACGGCTGTAAATTTCCTCTTGAAGTTCGTTTATGCTTTCCCTTTCCTCTTCAGAATAATTTCTGGTAAAAAGCCACATATCTTTATGCCTGCCTTTTTTAACGACTTCATACCCTATGCCTATTTTTTCGAGTATTTCCTTGAGTACCGGCTTAATGCTTATAACGCCGATCGAACCGATAACGGCGGTTGAAGGTGCATATAATTTTTCCAAAGCGCAGGCAATCATATAGCCCCCTGAAGCTGCAACCTCAAGATAACCATATATTATCTTGCCTTTCTCTCTGAGCCTTTTAATCGATAGGAATAAAAGTTCGGAATGTATGGCACTGCCGCCGGGACTGTCTATAACAAACATAATTCCTTTTATGGATTTCATTCTTTCGAGCTTTTTTAAAAGCTTGACATAAGGCGTAACGCTTTGCGCCGTAATCGCGCCTGAGAAACGAATAACGGCAACTTTATTTCGGTTAAATATCGACATTAATATTTTTACCCCAAATTTCTAATATTTTTTTAATTATATTACAGATTAAACCCATATGCAACAAATATGCGAAAATTTTCGATACGAAGCGGCTAATACGAACCGGCTAATTTAACTTTAAAGTTAAATTAGGATATAATGTAAATTAAAAACGGTTAAGTTAGGAAGGTAATTTATATGAAGGCGCTATTATACTCAATAGCAATATCTACAGTATATGTTATCCATCTTCTATATGCGCTTATAATAGTAATCGGTTTTTTCTTAATCATTATAGGGTTTTTTGCTCATTGGAAATGGACAAGAAATTTTACATTCAGATTGCTCCATCTTTTAATGATTGGAATAGTGGCGGCGGAATCCGTCTTTAATGCAGAATGTCCGTTAACATGGCTTGAATATAAGTTAATGTCGTTAGACGGCGTAAAGCACGGTTCCATGCCGTTTATTGCCGGAATGGCCGATAAAGCTTTATATTATAACTTTCCTATATGGCTGTTCAACGCGATATATATAATATTTGGACTTACTGTTCTCCTTATATGGTTTGCAATACCTCCGGTTCGTCAAAAAAAATGATTGATTTATCAAGAAATCTTTAAAACTTTAGCGCCGGCAATATTCTTATTTTTAATTTCATTTATTGCGGTATTTGCTTCGTTCAAATTAAAAAGTTTAAATTCGGGTTTAATATCATGGATAGCCGCAATTTCCAAGACTTCCTTAATGTCGGCAAATGTTACGTTGGCGACCGACTTTATCTCCCTTTCCATCCATAAATCCCGCGGATAATCGATATTTATAAGATAATCCTTATCGAAATCTTCCTTTCTTATATTATTGATAACAAGCCGCCCGCCCGGTTTTATATTTTTCATAACTTCCACGACGGGCATCCAGACCGGCGTAGTATCGATTACCGCATTTAATTTTTCCGGCGGTATATCCTTAATATCCCCGCTCCAGTATGCGCCAAGCCGCAAAGCAAGTTTTCTTCCGTTTTCAGACCTTGCGAAAACAAAAAACTTGATATTCGGAAAAACCGCTTTCGCTATTTTTAAAACTAAATGATTGGAAGCTCCGAATCCCAGAAAACCTAAATTCATTCCGTCTTTAACGCCGGATAATTTTAAAGCCCTGCATCCGACGGCGCCGGCGCATAACAGAGGCGAGGCCTCTTCGTCCGTAAAATTTTCCGGGATAAGGGCGGCATAATTCTCGTTTATTTTCGTATATTCGGCATAACCGCCGTTTACGTCTTTACCTGTAGCGGTAAAATCGGCGCATAAGTTTTCAAGTCCGCTTTTGCAATATTCGCATTTACCGCAGGCGGAATTAATCCAGCCTATCCCTACCCTGTCTCCGATTCTAAGCTTATTTACTTCGCTTCCGATTTCGATCACCCTTCCGACTATTTGATGTCCGGGGATAACCGGAAGATTAATAGGTTGAATTCTCCCTTCGATTTCATCTAATTCGGTGTGGCATACGCCGCAGGCGCTTATCTTAATCAACGCTTCATTTTTATTAATTTGCGGGATTTCGGCTCCTACCGGAGATAAAGGCGTTTTATTTATTTTTAAATCGGATATTTTCGATAACATCATCGATTTCATAGTAATACTTACCTCATTTAACTAATAAAATTTATAGCATATTGAAAAATAAACTGCATATTCTTAATCTATTAACGCTTTTTTTAATTTGCATATTGCCTTAACTTCTATCTGTCTTATACGTTCTTTTGTCAGTCCGAACATCGAACCGATTTCATTTAGCGTTTTTGGATTTCCACCGTCAAGACCATATCTTAAAATTACGACTTTTCGAGATAATTCGTTAAGATTAGAAAAACATTTATTAAGAATCTTAAATGCTTCTGCTCTTTTTAATATTTCATAAGGAGATGTCGATTCCTCGTCGTCACTTATAGAATTAAAAAGAGA
>DAHVOJ010000015.1 GCA_027318865.1 bacterium
TTTTATTATTATTTTTAGTTAAGGAATAGACAAATTAAAAGTTATTTATATATAGACATTTTAAAAGTTATTAACATGGGATAAAAAAAATATTGACTTTTTGCTTCCTAAGTGATAAAAAGTAATATTTAGTGTTTAAAAAAATACCGCAAACTTTAAGGTCTAAAATCATATGATATAATTAGCAAATTATTTAAATAAGGGGGGTAAAAAATGGCTAAAAGTTCGGAAGAGTCGCCGTCAAGGCGAACTTTTATGATGGTTGTGATCGGATTAATTTCCGCTATAATCGGCGTTGCAGTTACAATACCGATATTGGGCGAAATTTTAAGTCCGCTGTTTAAAAAAAGAGACATAGTATGGGCTGAACTCGGTAAAATTGACGACTTTAAAAACATCAAACCTTTGACGCCAAAGTTTGTTCCGGTTTATTTCAGGGTCAAAGAAGGCTGGACCATAAACACGCTTCCTAGACAGGTTGTAGTCGTTAAGGATATAACCGGGAAACTTTATTTCTTTTCCAATCAATGCACCCATTTGGGATGTCCTCTTCACTGGATATCCGATAGACAAAAATTTTTATGCCCGTGTCACGGCGGCATGTTTAACGTTCTCGGCAAGGTAGTAGGCGGACCGCCCCCAAGACCTTTATATCAATGGGTTTATAAAGTAAATAAAGGTAAAGTTTTAATTCAAAATAAGTTTATCGATAATCCAAAGGATAGGGGGATCTGATGTTTAAAAAAATTCAGGACTGGTTTGACGAAAGGATAGGTTTGACCGAACTAATAAACGAGTTTAACGGCGAAAGGATACCTGCGAGGGGCGGCTGGGCATATACGTTCGGAAGCCTGTTAGCCTTTCTTTTTATAATACAGGTTGTAACGGGAATATTTCTGTTATTCTATTATGTTCCTTATTTTCCGATGGCAAGAAACTCTACCTATTTTATAAAGCATCATGTTTTATTGGGCAATATTCTCCTCGGTATTCATTTATGGGGAGCGTTTACCATGATTTTTATTCTTCTCGTACATATGTCCAGGGTTTATTTTTCCGGTTCATATAAAAAACCGAGAGAAATGCAGTGGGTTGCCGGTATGGTTTTGTTTTCGGTGGTAGTATTTCTTGGATTAACCGGATATATGCTTATAGGAAACGAAAATTCATGGTGGACGATAAACGTTCTCGATAACGTTGCTTCTCATACCCCGCTTATCGGCGGTTTTTTGAGGATAATCGTAAAAGGCGGAACCGAAACGTCGGTTTTGACTATGCAGCATATATTTGCCGTTCACGTGTGGCTTTTGCCGCTAGTAGTCATTATGTTTATACCGATACATATTTTCTTGGTAAGGAAAACCGGCGAACAGGGTATGCCGCTGGAATATAAAAACAGCAAGCTGCCCGACGACGATATTAATAAATGGAAACATCCGGATGCAACCGTTCCGTTTTTTCCGGATCAGCTGTTTAAAGACATGATAGTTGCATTAGGGGTATTTGCCGTGATTTATTTTCTTGCAATTTATTTCGGCGCGCCGATAGGACCTATGTTCAGACCGCTCGCGCTTAATTTTGCTCCAGAGGCTGACTGGTACTTCCTTGCAAACGAAGAATTGCTAAAATATTTTCCGGGTCACGGGCTTATAATATTTTCGACGTTTCTAATACCGACTATCGGATTTGCCATACTGTTTGCATTGCCTTTTATCGACAGGGGGCATGAGAGAAGTCCGTTTAAAAGACCTGCGGCAACGGTGCTTGGGATTTTGTTTCTCCTTTTGTTAGTTTATTTAACTTTAATCGGCGGCGAACCAAAAGCGCCTGCTACCGTATAAAATCAAAAGAGGAGTAAATACGATGAATTTAGGTGTTATAGATATAGTAAATCTATTTATAAACAGGCTTGCGCTAGGTTTTATGGCGATTGCCTTTATATCCCAGTATATCGGGATATTTAAAAAAGAAGACAGATACTTCAGGCTTGCAAAGCCGCTTATAATGTGTGCTTTGGTAATAGGCACCGTTCAAACTATACTGTATTTTTATTTCTTAAGTCTTCTTAGAAACGGAATTCCAAATTTCTGGATACTTATAAATAAATTACAGCCCGGAGTGATCGGTTATTCGATGGAATTTTTACTGGCGTTTCTTGTTCTCGGCGCAATATACTATGCGGGGTTTGACAGAAAAGGCGAAGGGAAACACAAGGGGTGGAACGTATTTATCGGTATAATAGCGTTTTTGGCAGGTTTTGCTTCAGACGTTTTTTATACCATTTCCGAAAGCTATACTATGGGTCCTACTCCTCAGACCGCTATCAGAACGCCGATGGTTTTGCTTTTAATCATAGAAAAAAATATACAAATTTTTGCTCTTTCAGGCGCATTACTTATTATATGGGCAGGAATCAGATATATTATTTCCTCTAAACAGGAAGATAAAGATTTTTACGACTGGCTCGGGTCGTTTGCAAGTATTATAACGGTTATGTTTTTATTGATGTATCCTGTAGTATATTTCGGATGGTTTAAGCACTTCAGGGCTACGGCAAGTTCGGGATTTAACAGGATAATGCTTGGAAAAGAGCAGTGGATAATGTACACTTTCATGGGAACGATGGGATCTGCGCTTATCCTGCAATACATTTATATGCTCTGGAAGCTGATTAACGGCAGGGATAAGACCAAACCTACGGTTTCGGTAGGTCTTATCATTTTCTTCATAATAGTCGGGCTTGTTTCTCTAGGTTTTGGAATGCTACCCATGACTGCCGGTGTTCTTGGAAATATGCAGCCGGTTAAATATTTATCTTTAACCGGTTTATTTTTAACCGGCTTTTTAGTTCTAGGCTATTATCTTAAGGACCTTACGCCAAATTTTAAATTTGGGAATATTTCAAAAATTCCCCAAATATTTTTAATATTCAGCGGACTGTGCATTGCCGTCAATGTTCCTGTTATGGGATATATGAAAATTGCGGCAAGAGGGACGAATAGAATTATATATCAGACTATGAATTTAAACGGAACCAAATATGTTCCGCCGATTGTTTATCCGTGGCCCGTTAAACCCGGTTACGGTCTTTTGCATGATAAGTGCGTCATATGTCATACATTAAACAGGGTCGAAAGATATAACGGTAAGGCATACGGAGACTGGAAACTTCTTATCCTGCATCAGATGAAAGATGTAAACGGCTGTCCTATAACGATTGCCGAAGGCAAAAAAATCATTCATTATTTAGACTCTTTAAACATCATAGCCTATAATCAACATCTTGCAAAAGAACATAAAAAATGGACTCCTCCGGCATCTTTACCCTGGGGAACCGTTGCTAAAAAAAGTAAAAAAACAGCTAAAAAATAGTTATCTTCAGCAATAAAAAAAGTAAAAAAAAGACTTTATTAAAGGGCATTTGCCGTTTTGTTATATTTTATTCCATAAAGTAAGATATAATTATAAAATATGAAACGGCAAATGCCCTTTTTAATATTTAGACATAAAAAAATAATGGATAAAAAGTTTATTAAACAAATTGCCAGAATGAGTTCATTGGGTCTCAATTTAATAATATCTATCCTGATTGGAATTTTTATCGGAATCGAAATCGATAAATATTTCGGTTTTAAATATCTATTTCTTATCGTTTTTTTTATTCTGGGTTTTATAGCAGGTATTTATGAAATATATAAAGCTATTAAAAAAGAGCTTAATGAAAAACTATAATAAATCGTTGAAATTTAAAATAATATTAAATGTATTTATTGCCGGAACGGCATCGATTTTTATATCGGCAGGCTTAATAAAACTGTTTTATAATCGGTCGGATGTTTTTACAAGCATTACGGCCGGTTTCATTATTTCTTATTTTTTATTTACGGATACCTCATTATATTTATTCAAAAATATTAAAAAATTAAATCCGGTAAAATTTAATTTAACCGTGATAAGAGACTTGCTCATCATTATGTTTTTTTTTATAATATCTAATAAATTTATTAATTTTAATTTTGTTTTAATAGCAGTCGGAATTACCATAACTCCTGTTTCCGTATCATTATTGCGGATATTGTTTCCGCATATCGTAAATTATGCTTCGGAAGAGTAAAAACGCTTTATGTTAAAATCTCCTATTATAATAAATATTCATGGAATACCGATTTACTGGACGATGACCGTTATCGTAATGGGTCTTGTATTATTGGCGGCTTTTATCGTCGGCAGGAACTTAGAGGTTGTTCCAAACGGTTTGCAAAGTTTTTTTGAACTTATATTTATAATGACTGAATATTTTTTAAAGGAAATTATCGGGGAAGAAGGCGGCATATATTTACCTATAATAGCATCTTTTGCAATTTTTATTCTTTTTTCTAATCTAATCGGCAGTATTCCCGGATTTACTTCGCCGACTGCGACTATCGACACGACTGCCGCTTTAGCCCTTATCGTATTTTTTCTTTCCCATGCCGTCGGAATTAAGAAACACAGAGCAAAATATATAAAAAAATTCATAGGTCCGCTTATAATAATCGCGCCGATAATGATAATAATAGAGGTGATGTCCGCGTTATCCCGTCCTTTTTCCCATGCCTTGCGATTGTTTGCTAATATATTTGCGGAAGAATTTATGGTTACCGTTCTTTTATTTTTGCTCCCTTGGGTAATTCCTGCAATTATGATGTATATGCAGATATTTACGGACTTAATGCAGGCATTCGTGTTTTATCTCCTTGCCATTATATATATTGCGCTGTCATTAGAAGAAGAGCATTAAAATTTCATTATGTTTCCTTTAAGCATCTATAAATTATAAAATTATAAAATTAAATTGGAGGTTTTTAAATGTTTAAATATCTAATTTTTATCTTAACGTTTTTGTCGGTTTCTATTTACGGAATAAAATGCTTTGCGGCTAAAGTCGCCGTATCGTCCGTTCCGGTTCATAACATAACTAATAATTCCGTATTGTTTTCTAAAAGCCTGTTTTTTGGATTATCCGCTCTTGGCGGGGGTCTTGCAATAGGACTGGGGGTTATCGGCGCCGGCGTCGGTATGGGCAACGCGGTAAGAGGCGCCTTAGAATCGATGGGAAGAAACCCCGGCATGGAAAAAAAATTAATCGTCTGGATGATAACCGGTATGGCGATTATGGAGTCTTTAGCTCTTTACGCTTTGCTGATAACTTTCATTCTTTTTTACGCAAATCCTTTCAAAGGAATATTTTTAAAATAAGGGGAAATTTTTAAGAAATATTTTTAAGAAATATTGTTAAAAAATATTTGTATTACCTGAATTTTTATGATAATATAAATAAACTCAATTAAAATTTTTTAAATTATTTTTGCCTGTATTTTATGCCGAGATAGCTCAGTCGGTAGAGCAGAGGACTGAAAATCCTCGTGTCGACGGTTCGATTCCGCCTCTCGGCACCACTTAAAAACACTGAAATAAAGCCTTTCCCCGTAATTCACTCATTTGACAAAAATGTAAAAAATAGGTAAAATTATGCAAAATTATGAAAATTTTACCTACAAAAACCCCTACACTTTTTTATGAGAATTTATAAGCGCGGAAATATTTATTGGACTGAATTTATAGCAGATAACAAGCGTTATCAGATGTCCACTAAGACTAAAGACAAAAAGCTTGCCGAAGAAATAGCGGCAGCTCTTCAGGCCGACGTGGTCCGGAATAAATTTAATATCCCTGCGAAATATAAAGCCGAAAAAGTTTTTTCGGAAGTCTGGGAACAATATTTTAAAAGCCAATCGACCGAAAAAGAAACGATAAGGCGCGCAGGTATAGCTTCTAAGCATTTCATTCCGGTATTTGAAAGCAAAAATATAACGGATATAACGTTAGGCGATATAAAAGCTTATCAGCTTCAGCGCAAACTCGAAATTATGAATTTGGAAAAAAATATCGGAAAAAAGGATAGTCAAATATCTTACAGGAGCGTTAATTACGAACTTACTATATTGCACCATTTCTTTAATTTCTGCATAGAAAAAGGCTACTTAGGTAATAACCCCTGCACAGGCATTAAAAAACTAAACGAACTATCCCGCCTTAAAACTTTATCCGACGAAGATATCGAGAAGCTCATTAATGGAGCTACGAATAAGCTGACTAAAGACCTTATTACTTTTTTAATTTTAACCGGCTGCCGCAAAGGCGAAGCCTTAAACCTTAAATGGGACGACGTGGACTTACAAAACGACGTAATAGCGATAAAGGGGACGAAGACTAAGTACGACAGGTATATTCCGATAAGCAAGCCCCTGAAAGAGCTTTTGAGCCGAATTGAAAAAGTCCAAGACGTTTTATACGTATTTCAAAGAAACGGGGCAAAATTGACCGATTTTAAGCGTTCATTCCATACGGCGTGTAAAAATGCCGGATTAAAGGATATGCACATTCACGATTTAAGGCACGTATTTGCAAGTAAAATGGTTATGAACGGAACGTCGCTATTTATAACGGGGGAGCTCCTCGGTCATAGAACAACCCAGATGACGAAAAGATATTCGCATTTAGTCCCAAGCACTTTACGCAAGGCCGTTGACGACGTTTGGAATAAGGACGATAAAAACTAAATATCTTTTTTCCAACAAGACGTATTTTATAAAAGACAATTCAATTCCTCGACTTTCAAAGGAGAGGAATTGAATTGTATACTCTCTATGAGTATACAATTACTATGGGGTGAAAATCCCGAAACCTGCAAACTCAATATCGGTGGGCGTTTGCAAGATTTTTTGAATTGAATTTTACGCCAGCTACGGCTAATTTTTTACGCCAGCTACGGCTAATCAATTTTTTGAATATTTGTCAATAATTATCTGCCTTTCTCCGTCTTTTTTAGTAATTTTAAAATCTTCAATTATGAATTCTTTTTTAAGCTCGCTTAAGGCTCTTTTAATTGCTCTTTGCTCCTCGGACTTTCTCGACGCTTGAATGACTGCCCTTTCTATTAAAAGACTTTCTGTAAATATTTCTCCGCTATTACTTGCGATAAATCCGTATAGGTTTTTTCCCGTTGCGCTCAATTTAGAATATTTAGAAATATCTATTTGTAGGGTTTTATCGTTGCAAGCATTATAAAAATTCTTATCAAGAAATAATGTTAATATGCCTGTTTGCGCTTGAAATGAGTATTTTAGAAGTGGGTGTATGCCGACTTCGCTAATCGTTTTCTTTTTTTCAATTTCAAAATAAGTAATATCTAAATTCTGCAAACGACGGATAGAACCTAAAATTGACGTTTCGTCGTGGCTATTAACTATTTTTTTAATGTCTTTTATATTTACGTCTATTCTAATAATATTGCCAAAGTCTTTATCTGAAACCGATATTGTCTTTACTGTATTATTTTTTTGAGATATATACATAATACAAAATAGTTTTTCTGCGTCCTCAGTTGTCACGTATTCAACCGCTCTTGCGACTACCTTGCCGTGCGCCGTATTATGCGTTATAAGCATTGCTCCGCTTTTTTTTGATACCGCGAAAGGCGGATACTTGAGTACCCGCCTGTATATGCTTACTTTATCGTCTTTCTTTATCATAATTCACCTGCCTTGCCTGCCGTTCTGGGTCTGCCCGCAGGCCTTTTATTTTCTATATTATTATAATAGCTAACCGCTTCGGTGTCGTTGTCGGGCGAGGTTAGCATTGAGTATGTTTCCAGCGTCTCTTCGTCTATCCATTCCTGCCATTCAAGCGGTATCGGCTCCGGAATTTTTATTGCGTTGACCTTTTCAAAAAACAAAAAAAGTTGTTTTTTATCATAATTTCCTTTTTCGTTTTTCACTAATTTTTTGTCCAGCAGCAAAGTAAATCTTGTATCGTCCGTTATGCTTGAAGCTCCGCGAACCTTATTTTTACCGTCTTGCTCGGCTTTTGAAACATGACTATTAATTAAAATTGCGCAGCCGGTTTCATAGCTTATTTTTTCAATACAACGAAGAATATGCGACATTTCGGAGCTGTCGTTCTCGTTTAGGTTAGACAGACGGCGTAAAGTATCGATAACGACAAATTTTTTATCCTTGCAAAAATCGTATAATTTGCGCTCTGCTTCCTTGTTTATTTCAATTTTATTATAGTTTTTTTCTGCTAATTTGAAATTTTTTCCGTAGAGGCAGGCAATTTGTAGGTTTTCTATAAGTTTATCGCTTTCTTTTATATTAAAATATTTAGCAAGATTATATAATCTATGATGTATCAGTTCCTCATCGTCTTCTAAACTTATATAACCGCATTTTCCGCGTCTTTCTTGCTTATTTTCAAACAAATTGAGATAATTAAGTCTGCATGTTATATCTGCATAAGACAATAAAAAAGCTAATGACATATAGCTTTTTCCGCTTCCGCCTGTTCCTGCAAAAATTCCGACTGTTGACTCCCTGAAACCTGTAAAAATAAATTTCAAGGGCGCGGGTTTTTGAAAAACTAATAATTTTTCAAATAATTTAATCGGTTCTTGCTCTTTTTCATAATTTTCTATTGCCGTGAATTTCTGTAAAAATTCGTCTGTTCCTATTTTTTTTGCTGTAAAATCATTGATTAAGTTGAGTCTCTGCCTCTCTGCGCTCAATTCTTTTATTTTCTTAGCGTAAAGCTGCGGATTAAAACTATTAGGCGTAAAATCAAGCAGTTCGGATATATCAACTATCCAATCCCTGTTTTCGTCGATTTTTTTTAATTCGGCAACGATAAGGGATATGTCAAAAGGCTGTTCATCTCTTATACAAACATTAACAATTGCACTGTATATATCCCTATATAATTTATCGTAGAAGTCGTTAATTTGCAGGTCTTCTATATCATAAAGCCCCGCGCCATTCTCGATAAAAAGGCAGGCTAAAAGCGATTTTTCGAATATTTTCGAATCATTTGAATTTTGAAAAGTGTGACTGGCAGTCATATTTTACTCCTTTTTTTTAAATGCCAGTCATCACCTCTCTATATTATTTTATTATTTTTTTTATATCATATATATATTATATACCACTTTTAACTTAATTGTCAAATCTTTATTATTTCATAAAATTATGATTTACAGTAATAAAAAAGTATGACTATCAATAATAACATTATGCTATAAATATAAATAATATAAATGCTTATAACTTATAATCAGATTATTTTTTTTAGTCGTTTTACTGTTTCCGAAAAATCCGGCAATGCTACATCGTTGCTTGATTTAAGATTTTCAAAGACTTGACGATATTGTTCGTTTTCTTTTTTTACGTTGTCGAGCTCTTTTTCCAACGTTTCGATTTTTTCTTTTAATTCAAATAATTTTTTCGGAACTTCTTTTTTAAGGCTCTTCTGCGCTTCTTTTTTAAGTTTCTCGTTTTGGTCGTAGAGCTCTTCATATCTTTTTAGTATTTTTTTATATCTTTCGGCGTTAACCGCAATCATTTCTTCGCTCATTTTAAGCCTCCAATTTTTGATTTTAAAAAAGGTTAGTGGTTTTGTATTGACTCGCCAATTAAAACCGATTTAAAACTCTATGGCACGATAAATTACCGTGCCATATTGTATGCTTTCATTCTCTCCGAATTAGTTATTTTCCATTGAATTTATCGCTTGTGAATACTTCGTCAATCTTGTTAGCGATGACTTTCGCCGCTGTTTTAACCATTTTCAGCGCAGATTTGATTTCTTTCTTTTTTATTTCATAAGGTATATCAAGAGTATCTAAATATTCAGCTACAGATAGGTAATAATTTATGTTATTTAATTCATTCTCTTCGATTTCCAAATCAATCATTATTCTTTTTTCAAAGTTTTGTTTAAAAATCTCTTTCACTTCATCTTTTTTCATAAATACCCCCATTAGTTTAAATTTTATATTAAAAAATCCTTCCAAATTTGACCGTTAAGGCCTCTGATTTTTAAAACAGGTATAAAACCATTAACCTTTTTTATCCATAAACCCGACTACCAACTACCAAAACCCGACGACTAAAAACCCATTTAAACCCGACTGCCGGAAACCAAAGACCTTTTTTTTCCAACCGGAAACCCAAAGACCGAAAACCAAGAACCCTAAAACTTCACGCCCGGATATTTCCCGAAAGTCTTATTTGCGCTCGCAGGTTTAAAGTTTGTTTTCTGTTTTGCTTTCTGTGTTGGAAAAGATGAAAATATGAAATATGCTGCTATTATCGCAAAGCAAGCGAATATTAATGTTTTAGTTTTCTTGCTCATTTTTTAGCCTCCTTATTATTAATGTTATTTACAGTTTTTTGAATAGACGCTATCGGATTAACCCAGCTTATTCTCAATGGATACCAGCTATCAATTTTAAACATATCGCCCGTAAGCGTGAAAAATACGAGAGCCATAATGAAGACGATAATAAAGCCCTGCAACTTTGATATTCTTTTCTTTTTTAGGAATTCGTCGATTTTATCGGCCACTTTAGCCATTTGTTCGTTTCCGATAGTTTCAAATTCTTCAAGTCTTTTCTCGATTTTCTCGCTATTTTCCTGCAATTTTTTCTTAATCGTCATTCTTTTTTACCTCCCCCTCTCGCTTTATCTCTGATTGCTTGCGCGCCTTTCATTATTGCCGTCGGACCGCCGCCGACGGCCATTGTTGCAACTGAAACGACTGTCATCGCTACCCCGACTACGCCGCTAAAGCTCATATTCGGCATACCGGAAACGATTTCGCCCGCGATAGACGGAACTTTTAAAATTAAGTATGCAAAGATAGCAATTAAAAATAAAATAGCCAATACAGAGCCGAACGTTTTGGGGCTTGCGTTTAATGCGCTTGAGCTTGCAACGGCAGACAAAGTCCCCTTTTCAAGCGCCATTACGACGTATAGCAAAAAGTAACTTAAACAAGATGTAATTAGAAACTTTAGCCAGCCGTTCCAAAGAAACTCTAAAGGTTTAAATATCATAAAAGGCACTAAAATATAGCCTGAAATTAAAGCAATAGCAATGTATGCATGAACTAAAACTACAGTGCCTAATACGATAAGCCCCAATATCAGCAAAACAAGCGTTACGAAGAAAAAAATCAAGGCAGTGATCGCTTCGCCGACTCCAGTAAGCGACAATAAAATTCCACTCACGAGCGTGCCCGAATTTGCGCTTGCTTCGATGATGTATTTGTATACATTAAGAACCAGTAGACCGTAATAACTCATAACAGAGTCGTGAGTTCCTGCGGCGATTTGCCCCAGATTCCGAAAGAAAACGGCCACGCCGCCGACAAAGAAGAAATTGTATCCGGCAAGAAGACCCCTTACGACCATTAGAAAAAAGAAATAAAGCATAAACTCTCTTATTCCTTTATCCCCGAACATAAGATTCTGAATAGACCACAGGATTAAAGAGATAACGGCCAAGTAAAAGAAAAGCTGTCCTGAAGCGTTAGTTAAATTAGCCGCTATTTTCGGCCCTGCTAGGTCGATTGCTCCGCCCAGCAGATATACTTTCCTGTAAATGCCCGCGAAATTTTGTCCCACAGGGGTTTTCCTCGCGGTAGTCGCCGGCGGGCTGGTAACTGTAACTTTCCCGGTAGGACTGGTTGAAACCGTTAATGACCCGCCGCCTACCGAGACCGTTGTGCTCCCCGCCGCATAGACTTTACCGGCGAAAGAAAATACCGACAATATTAGTAAAAATAAAATAAGTTTTTTCATGAAATTATCTCCCTATTCCAAAATTAGTTACGTTTGGATATGTTCCGAATCCGCTCCCAACTTTTGCCGGCGGAGGAGTAACCGTAAATACTGGAGTGTTTTTTTCTATCGCGACCGACGCCGCCTGTTGCGAGTCTTTCGCTCCTGACTGCAAAGCTTCCAATTTAGCTTTTTGCGCTTCAAGTTTATTAAGCTGATTTACTTCTTCCGTCAAAGCTACTAAAGCCTGACCGTTAGCCTGCTCCGCCGCAACCTGACCGTGGGCGGCCGCAACGTTTGCCCCCAGTTGCGATATTAAATGCTGGTTACTCTGCGAATTATTAAGAAGAGATTGACCGTATGCGGCAGTCTGGGCGGCTTGCGTATTTGCTGCGTTATATTGATTATATGCGCCCGTTTGCGCTTCCTGCGGAGTCTCATTCACAAATCCGTAACTGCCGCTTCCGTATTCGTTATAATAATTCTGCAAAAACTGGCTCATCTGCGGATTGCCGAGAGCTTTTTCCTGAGCGATTATGTTTTGCATAGAAGATTCTTCGCTCGTCAAAGTATTCTTAAGCCCCTGAAGTTCGGCCGCAGGCATCATAACCGTCCCTTCGATGTTATTTACCGCTCCGATTAAGCTTGAGCTTTCCTGCTGGAGCTCCTGAATCTGATTCATTAATTGCTGTCCCTGCCGGGCGTATTTTAAAGCGGATAGTTCTACTTCGATTTTAGACTCCGCCGTTTGAATGTATGCATTAACGGCCGTCAAATGCTGAATAATCGACTGAATCCCCGCCGTAACGGGGTCGAAAGTGATAATTCCCTGCGCCGAAGCCGTTAAGGGAGTAAAAGCAAAAAATAAAAATACCGCTAAAAAAATCATTAAAGCGGTATGACGGATTTGATATATCGGTGTTAAGCCGCTTAACACCCTCAAAGCCTTGATATTACTCATTTTCTTAAAAAATTTCATAAAAATCACCTCTTTAATTTGTTTTCATTTTTTTTAGTAAATTCTTGAGATACTTGATGTTGCTGCATTCTTCGTAATTCATCGCTATATTTTTTATTTTCGTCTGGTTTTTCTATTTTCGGCGGTTTTGGTTCAGGTTTTGGCGTCTCAAGTTTTTGAAATTCTGATTCAAGTTTGTATTTTCGTATGCTTATATCATTACTTTCGATTATTAATTTTTCTCTTTTTTTGTTTGATATGAATTTTGAATTGATTTTTTTATCTAATTTATCGATATGTCTCTGAAGCTCATTAATTTCTTTTTTGATTTCCGATTTTTTGTCTTTTTCTTTTGGTTTTTCTTCTTTTTTAGCAGGTTCTTTAGTAGGTTCTTGGTTTTTCTGTTTTTTTTCCCAGCACATATCCTTGCCCTCCTGAATTTCTTTAACTTTATTTTTTATTTTCGCTTCTTCGCTGCCTGTGATTTTGCTGAATATTTTCTTTGTCTTTTCCGCAAAATCTTTAAACTTTTCATTAAATTGCTTTTCCTCGCTCTTTAATTCGCTGTATTCCCTTAATGCTTTTTTTCTTTCTTTTTCTTTCAAAAATTCGGAGAAAATCGGATAACGCTTGATATATTCTTGCTTTAAAGCTCCTTTATCGCCCGCTAATTCCGCTTTTTGTGCCCGCTTAAACGCCTCGCAAACCCACCTCGGATACCTTTTCCTTGCCTGTTTTTTGTCGTTTTGCCTGATTTCTATGCCAAGCTCACGATTCAAAAAAATGCCAACGTCTCGTTTAAAACTATCTAAAAACATATAATTAGACTTAGATAAGTCCCTTATGTTTTTCCCGTTTGCGTCGACAGGCGAAAATATAATGTGAATATGGGGGTTCTTCATATCTTTTCCGCCTGCGTGGAGCGCGAAGTTGTATGTCGAACACGGTTCAAAATATTTCTTTCCGAATTGGTCAGCGAATTTTTTTAAGTTTTCGTCAGCTTTGTTCAGAAACTCTGTAGGAACGGGAACGATTAATCTGCGTTGGATAACTCGTTTTGGATTGTCTGATAGTAATTTTTTTTCCAACTCGTTAAATTTTTTCTTTGCTTCCGGATCGCCGACGGCTGACAAACATTCTTCCGGTCGCTCGATATATTCAGCGAACGCCGCCGCTCTGCCCCTATCTTTTACACCCGAAATGACCGAAGCCATGACCGATACGCTCCACGTCTTATTACCGCCGAAGCTCCCTTTATGATTTGTAAAATTACCTCTCGCCGCTCCGCTTGAAATTCTCGGTTCATTCTTTTGACTTGGCCGTCTTGTGTATTTATCTTTCCAGTCGTGATTTGAAAAGTCGTGCCTCGGTTCTATCTTCATTTTTCTTCCAACTCTATATTTTTTTTTAAAAGCACCGCAGGTTATCCCCCAACGGGGGCTATTTGGGCAAAAGCATTAAATTCCCTTTTTTAATTTTAAATATTCCTCGCCATCTCTTACAACAGTTTCGAATTTTTCGGCGTTAAGTTCGAAATAATCGTTACTTTTATTTTCAGTTTTTAAGATTTTTTCGATTTCGTTTTCGATTTCTTTATCGCTTGAAAGTTCTAAAATTTTTGGATAATATTTCGTTACTACCCCGCCCGCTAAAAATTTAACGTGTTCCCTGCGGCTTCTGTCCTTTTTATTTTTTTGTATTTCGATTAGTTTAATTTTTTTATCTGTAAGTTTTCTTTCAAGTTCAACTTTCTTTCGAATCAGCGATAAGTATTCATCCACCGCAGTTTTTTTATCAATATTTTTAATTTTTTGTGAAACTTCTTTAATGGAATTTTTGAGTTCCTCGAACATAATTCACCTCATAATTGAACAGGTTTGTTTTTATTCTGTAATAGATAATTTTTTATATCTTCGACAGAGAACCGATATTGTTTTCCGACACGAAAATAATCAATTTCGCCCTGTCTCATCATACGCCTAAGCGTAAGCTTAGATACTCCGAGCATATTAAGCACTTCGCCCATCTGCAACATTTGTTTTTTAGTTTTTGTCATTTTATCTTTTTTCCTCCTTTAATATAATATTTTAAGATGTATTATATATAATTCTACCATATAAAAACAAATAGTCAAGTCTTTATTTTAGTCATACTTTTTTATTACTGATAGTTATAAAGCTATGATTTGCCGTCATAATAACGTATGACTATTAATCATAATTTTGCTTGATATAGTGTTATAAATATTATAATATTATATATATAAACGGTATATTTGAATTGCAGATTTTGGAAAATTTATGCAAAATTATGCAAAATTTACCACACGTTGCCATTTATGGTATAATCGAAAAAAAGGGGATTTATTAAATGAAAAAGAAAGTAGAGAAAATCGATAACGAAATTTATGTTGAAATTGGAAAACGGCTAAAAGATACAAGGGAACGGCTCGGATTTTCGCAACTGCATATTGCGAACACATTTAACATAGGCTATCAGTCGCTTCGTCGTTACGAAGACGGCAAGACTCCTATTCCGATTCATTTTCTCGCTCAATTTGCAGAGTATTGCGATATTCAATTATCTGAATTAATTCCCACCACTGAAAAAAACAAAGAATTTAATAAAGATGTCTTGTTGGAAAAAAATATATTCCAAATTAAAAAAATTTACGAAACCGGAACCGAAAAGACGATAAAAATCACAAATGCTGCTATCGATTTTCTATCAAAGATAAAAGATATAATTTAGTTTTATTTTTTTAAAAAGTTGTGATATATTGAAAGTAAGAATTAAAGAATTAAGTCTTTGCCCAAATAGCCCCGCAAGCGTGGATAACCTGCGGTGCTTTTGAAATTTAATTATAGAGGATAACAATATGCAGATTATTTTAACGGCTATTGCAAGCGTATTTGCAATTCTTTTAGGAACGTGGGGATTTATACGCGCTTCGGAGAAAAGAACGGACGATAAAATAAAAGAACTTAAATCCGATATATCTCATCTTGAAACGAACCTTAAATCAGATATTTCAGAAGTCAATGACAGCGTAAAAGAAATAAGAAGTTATCTTTTTGCGTTAATCGGAGCTCGTCCGCCGGAATATAAAGATAAGTAAGCCCCTACAAAAACCCCTACATAAAAAATATACCGTACTATATTATTAATTATTTCAATATCTTACAAGCTATATCGCAGGACTGAAAATCCTCGTGTCGACGGTTCGATTCCGCCTCTCGGCACCACCTTTAAATAGAAGTTAATTTCTGTCTAAACCGCAATTTCAATAAATCCGGTATTAAAGCTTTATTTATTTTTCCAAAGGAAATGCGGGGAATTCGCCTAATTACATCCTTTTAAAAACAATGTTATTTTTTTTACCCAAAATTGCCGATAGAAAATTATTTTTCTGGATTCCCGCCTGCGCGGGAATGACAATTAAGGAATTTAACTTTTCACCCAACAGGTGTCATTCCTGCGTAAGCAGATATAAACGCACGCCGTTTATGCAGAATTTATAATATACCGAAACAGTTTTAAATATTTCTATCGGCAATTTTGGGGTTTTAAAAAAGTATTGATTTATTTTTTTTTTTGTAATAAACTGAAATATGACAGATAAAAGACGGTAGTTATTCGATTTTATTTTGACAATAAAAAGAAAAAATAAGATTTATTTTTTTTGTAAAATATTCGTTTAAAAATAAAATATAGGTTTAATGTTGAAAAATAATATCACTTATTTTCCCGGTTGTGTAGGTTCTCAAAATAGCAAAACAGAAACAGAAAATATTTTTAAAGCATTAGGCGTAGATATTAAATTAGTTTCCGAATGGAACTGTTGCGGCGCCCCGCCGTCGCATTATAAGCCCGATTTTTTCAATAAAGTTGTAATGCCGTTAAGAAATCTAGGATTATGTCAGCAAAAAGGCGAAAATTATTTGTATTCCGGCTGCGCGGTATGCGTAAACCAGATAAACGAAGCACTTAAGCTAATCAATTCGGATTCTATGTTTAGAAATCAAGCAGATTACAGTCTCGAACCCTTTAACGCAAAACTGAAAGAAACTGACGTTTCAAAGGCGGGAGCGTTCCATCTTATGGATGTTATTACGGATACGGTTGTCGAAAACAGACTTTTGAAAGCAGGTACGACAAAAATAAAAGGAAATTCTATACTTCTTTATACAGGATGTTATAAGGACGACGTTAAAATAGAGTCTTTTAAAAAAATGCTTAACATTCTCGGCGCTGAAATAAACCTTTACAACGAATGTTGCGGAGGGGAGAAACTGCAAAATATGACCCCAGTGCGTTCTAAAAGAATTGAAAACGCCAATGCCGCAGATAAATTTTTTAAGTTGATTAATAAAAAAGCCGATGACGTCAATTCCGATTATATAGTCGCAATATGTTCGATGTGCGAAAAAAATATAAACGACGGCTTAAAATTATCCGACCTCGATATCTTTGCTCCGGTGATAGGTTTAACGGAATTTATCGGTTATTTATTAGATATAAAGGGATGCGGAGAATTATTAAATCTTAGCGCCTGTAGCGGTATAGAAGCAGAAAATATAACAAAAGCGTGCGGCATCTAAAATAAAATATACTTTATCATCTAAAATGGAGGTAAAAAATGGACTTTGAGGAGTTAAAAAATGAGAAATTTATGCGGGTAAAAGACAACAGACTTATAAAAATAAAGCCTGATCACCGCCCGCAAGAGTCGTCGAAGGACTACGACGCCGTCCGGTATTCGACCTGCACAAATATGTGCGAGAGCGGTTGCGGACTTAAGATTTTTTTGAAAGACGGTAAAATTGTGGATGTGATGGGAGATGCCGAACATCCGCAGAACAGGGGCGGTCTCTGTTCTAAAGGCGTGGGGCAGATTCAGTGGTGGTACGATCCGTTAAGGGTGCACTATCCTATGCTCAGAAAATCTTTGACCGACGATTTTAAAAAGGTTTCATGGGACGACGCTCTTGACTTTGCCGCAGAGAGGTTAATTAAACTTCATAACGAATACGGTCCGGAAGCTCTTGCCGTTTTTAGAACCGGCAGGTCTTCGTTTGGAAATAAGGAAGGAGGCGCAAGATTCGGCAGGATATTCGGAACTCCTAATGTTTACGGGCAGGGTCCGATATGTTGTGAAAGCCCCGGCGTATCTATGAACTATGTTTTCGGCGCAAAAGGACTCGGCAGACTTATGAATCCTTCGCAGGATTGGAAAAACTCAAAGTGTATTCTCGTAGTAGGAACAAATATGGCGGCACAGGAAACTATTACGATGACGCACCTTCTGGATGCGAGAGATAACGGCGCATTTTTAATAGGAGTCGATCCCCGTTTTAACGCAACGCTTTCAAAATGCGATATAGGCATGAGAATCCGTTCCGGATCGGACGCTATTTTATTTTTAGCTATGGGCAATATCATTATAAAAGAAAAACTTTATAATAAAGAATTTGTAGATGAATGGGTTGACGGATTTGAAGAATATTCAAAAGAATGCGCGCAGTGGACGCCTGAAAGAGCGGAAAAACTTACGTACGTTCCTAAGGAAATGATTATAGAAGCGGCAAGAAGATTCGGCTCTGCCAGACCGGCTTCAGTAACCGGCAATCTCGGCACGGCGCAGATTTATAACTCGAACAACGTCAACAGGTCTATCGCCGCATTGCTGGCTCTTACAGGTTCTATAGGAGTTAAAGGCGGAGGCTGGAACTGGCTTCATAACTGCCGTCCTCCGTTAAATTACGGCAACGATTTAAAAGTTTTGCCGAATTTTAAAAGACCGCAGATAACCGACAAATTAATATCGTGGGGCGACAGCTCCGTTCCGTGCATTATAAACGGTATGATGTATGAAAAACCGTATCCCGTTAAAGGAATTATATGGAACGGCGACCATCTGCCGCAGTTTCCAAATTCTTGGAAAATGGAAGAAGCAATGAAGAGAAACATAATCAATATACACCTTTCCATATATCCCAACCATACGTACATGTTCAGCCACGTTGCGTTTCCTATCGCAATTTCCGTCGAAACGGACAGCATCTGTCATCACGGCAATAACAGGCTCCTTCAGTGGCACAATAAAATAATACCGTATCAGCATGAACACAGAGCGGATATAGACGTGTTCGACGGCCTTGCAAAAAGGCTGAAAGGGAAAGCGGGACATTTCGATAAAGTAGAATTTAATCCGTGGGGTTATTACGAAGACGGTCCCGATAAGGGAAGAGTCAACGAAATTAAAATGACGGATTTCTTTAACGAACAGGAATCGCTTACGAGAGGCATTACTTATGAACTTCTTAATCCGGAGAAAAATCCGAAAGGCGGTCTAATGTGGCCCGTAATGTCCAAAGAAGAAGCTGTTTTTCAGGATGACGATGCCGTCTTAAGGGGAAAATGGATAATGTACAAAGAAGGCGAAAACTATCCAGAATCGGATAAAAGATTTCCGACTCCATCGGGCAAAATCGAGTTAGCATCGGGGGCTTTAGAAAAAATAGGCTGGTATAAAGTTCCAACCCAGGTCGAAAGTTCGGAATCGCCTCTCGGCAATTTCGAAAGAGCAAAAAAATATCCGTTAGTTTTGAATACTACGAGAATAGCTCAGTCGTTTCATGAAGGCGGACACTGGTGGCCTTGGAACGACGAACTGGAACCCGATAGAAATATAGAAATAAATCCCGCCACCGCCGCGGTTATGGGAATAGAAGACGGCGATATGGTAATGGTAGAAAACGACAGAGGCTGGGTTGAGGGTCCTGCATGGGTAACGGAGATGGTTCCAGAAGACGGAATATGGGCAAACTTTGGATTCGACAGGTATCAGCCGTTCCATCCGTATGAATCTATAAATACGGTGATAGACGATATAATAAAAGACCCGGTTTATGGACAGATACAGTTTAAAGCAGTCCTTTGCAGGGTTTATAGAAAAGGCGATCCGGATCCGGAAAGTACGGCTAAAAAAACTCTCGAGTTTTTACAGAAAAGGTTTCCTGAAGTATGGGATCCTAAATATCAGGATAAAAAAGTTATAGTCGGAAAATGGAAAGACCACTGGAAAGAATATCACGAACTTAGCATCGGATGGAAAAAACTCGTTAATTTTAAAGAGCCCGTCGAATGTACGCCCGTTTCGTGCGATATTCGCAAATATTAAATTAAAATAGCTGCAATAAAATTAAAATCTAACCGGAAATTTGTATAGGAAACGATAACAACAACATTTGCAAATTTCCGGAAATTATAACTAAAATAAAAATAGGAGTATAAATATGTCTTCGGAATACGGATTCGATAGATTTCACCTTGGAGAAGAAAGAACTTCCAGGATTACCCTGAAGTCTTCAACTCCAAAATATTCAATGAAGGTAAATATAGACAGATGCATAGGATGTATGTCGTGCGAAGTGTCATGCAAAAAAGAACATAATCTTCCGGTTGGTCCCCGCAGAATGAGGGTTATTCAGGTCGGACCTTATTTTATAAAGAAAGGGCAGTTAAAAACGGTTTATCTTCCTATGAACTGTTTTCACTGCGACGATGCGGCATGCGTAAAAGCCTGTCCCACAGGTTCGATGCAGAAAAGGTCCGACGGAATAGTTTTTAACGATCCCAATACCTGCATCGGGTGTAAATCCTGCATACATGCTTGTCCTTTCGGTTCTCCTCAGTTTAACGATGCAACCGGAAAAGTTACGAAGTGCGATTATTGCAGGCATAGGGTTGACGAGGGGCTTTTACCGGCGTGCGTAACGTTATGTTCCACGGATGCTCTCTGGTTTGGAAATATAAACCGGATATCGACGATAGACAGAGAGAAGACGGCGAGGAAATTAACCGAGCATTTATTTGGGTTTGTTGAGCCTCATGCAACAGCTATGGGAACTTCTTCGACAAACGATACCGATAATCCGGTAAAAGTCGGATAAGGCCGGTTATATTTGTAAATATTATATTATAAAGTTAAAATAAGGAGGTTATTTATGGCAGATATATTAGCTTCGGGAACCGTTTATAATGCGCCTATAAGAGTAGATTATATAAACGGCGATTTTGACAAGGCTGAAGAAGTATTAAAAAAAGAAAATGTTCATATTCTTGGAAGAAACGTTGCAAGCGTTACGCCTTACCATGCAACTATATTCGTTAGCCTTGAGGAAGAAGAAAAAGCTTTAAAAATAATTAAAAAATCGGGCATAAAAACATATCCGGTTGAACCATATTTTTAAAAAAAGTTCAAATAATAGCCGCCATGCTTTTTGACGGCTATTATTTTTTTGCAAAAAAATTTTAATTCATATTATATTATTATTTTACGTGATGTACGATAAAACGGCAAAAAGACTGTTAGACATAGCGGAAGAAAATATAAAAAAAATCAACGCCTCGGAAATTATTTCTACAGAAGACTCTGCGGGCAGAATAATTTCTGAAGACGTAATTCCTAAAAACAACGTCCCTCCGTTCGTAAGATCCGCCGTTGACGGTTTTGCCGTTATATCCTCCGATTTTTCCGAAAAAAACATAAATAGATTTAAAGTGAATAGCCAAATAACAGCAGGTTATTCAAAAGAAATAAACCCGCTTAATTCGGGAGAAGCGGCATTCGTTACTACGGGCGCCCCCGTTCCTCCAAATGCGGACAGCGTTATATTAATCGAAGATGCCTGCGAATATGCAAACGGAGTTATGGTTTATAAAAAACCGGTTGAAAAAGGTTCTTATATATCGCCCGTCGGAGACGACATAAAGGCAGGCGAAGTACTTTTTAAAAAAGGACACAGGATAAGATTTTGCGATATTGCCGCTTTATCGGGGATCGGTTTAAATTCCGTTTCCGTATATAAAAAACCGGTAGTCGGTATATTGGCGGGCGGAAACGAATTGACGCCGCCGGGCGAAGATTTAATGACCAATAAAATTTATGATATAAATACGACCGTTCTTAAGTCTTTAGTTAAAGATGCGGGAGGTATTCCCGAAGTAATAGGAACAGTGGAAGACGATTTTGAAAAATTGACCGGAATTTTAAAAAAAGCCGATGAATCCGCAAAATACGACCTTTTGATTTCTACGGGCGGAACCGGCGCCAGTTTTTTAGTGTTAGAAAATAAAGAGATAAAAAATTTTTACGATCTTGTTCCTTCGGCTATCGAAAAAGTAGGCAGATTACTGTTTCATGGAGTAAAACTAGTGCCCGGAAAACCGACGTCTTTCGGCTTATTGGATAATGGAACTCCTATCTTTGCTCTTGCCGGCTGGCCGTATTCCGTCCTGATAACGTTTGATCTATTCGCAAGACCTTCTATCCAAAGGATGTCTAATTTCAAAAACATATATAAAAGATATCCATCGGTTCAGGCTGTTTTAAAACATGATATTTTAAAGGAAGAGGGAGTAAGAAAATATTTTCAGGTTAAGTTATTTAAAAACGAAGGAGCGCTATCGGCGGAAGTAATATCGGCGCCAAAACCGCCGTCGGCGGCAAGGTCTTTAAGTCCGATGCTCCAGGCGGACGGAAGTTTTGTTGCGGACGAAGAAACTAAGTTTTTAAGCGCAGGCAGCTTGATTAACGTTACCTTAAACGATTATGAAACCTTGAAATAGTTAATAAGCCGAAAAATAATGAAACAGTATTTATGTGAAACATTTGAAAATAGAGAATATGAATTTAATTCCGGTAAATACGAATTTAAGATACCTTCCTTAAGAGTTTCTCTGATAAGCAGATGCAATGAAGGCTGTTTTTACTGTCACAACGAAGGAATCTCTAAAAAATTGCCTTCGACTATTCAAACAGGCGACATAATAAATACAATATATTTATTAAGGGATTACGGGCTTAAAAAGGTAAAATTTACCGGCGGAGAGCCTTTGCTTTTTAAAGATTTAAAAAATCTTCTCTATAAAATAAAACATATTACCGACGTCGATATTTTTATTACTACTAACGGCACGCTGTTAAGAAGAAGAATAAAAGATTTAAGTCCTAATATAATAAATAAAATGTCTGTCAGTTTGGATACGTTAGACCCTTATGTTTATAAATTTATAACCGGGAAAAACTTTCTTGACGAAGTTCTTTCGGGTCTCGATATTTTAAAAAAGAACGGATATAGGGTAGAAATAGATTCTATTATATTAAAAGGCTTGAACACCGCTAAAAAATCTATAAATTATTTAATAGAATATTGCGTAAAAAATGAATTTGATTTGCAATTTATAGAATTATCCGGCGCGATCGATAATCATTTGTATTTAAAATATTATGCCGATCCAAATGAAATATTACAAAATGCAGGTTTGGATTTCAAGAATGACGACACGAACGACAGGCAGTTTTTTAAAATTAAAAATTCTAGAATTACTCTATGCAGGAATGTAAGCGATGTTTGTAAATCCTCGGGCGAAAGATGCGGCGGATTAAGATTATTGCCTAACGGCATTATAAAAAATTTTTATTATTTATAAAGTATGAGGTTATACCTTTATGATCGTGGAACTTATCGGAAAAGAAGCAGGGTTGACGTTTGAATGCATGCATATAGTGCCGGGAAGGGGAGACTGTTCGAGAATACATCCGCATTTTCACTATGTCGATGTTTTAATAGACGGAGAGTTTGACGACAAAAGAAGAATAGTCCACCTGTATAATTTAAAAGCCGTAATAAAAAGAATATGCTCTACATTCGAGGACAAAATTTTGATAGCGGATTATCCCGAAAGCGTCCAGCGCGTTACCGCGGAAGAGTTCCATTATAGAATAGAAATTAACGGCAAAACGTATTTAATACCTAAAGCCGATATTTTTAAAATAAAAAGTCCGTCGCTTAATATTGAAGATTTAACGGTTTATTTTGCCGGCGAACTTTCTTTAGATTTAAAAAATAAAGAATTATTTAATCCTATAAATTATTTTGAAGTTACGCTCAGCGAAGGACACGGTCAGAGAGGTAAAATAAAAATAAGCTGTAAAAAATAATGGATAAAATAAGCTGTATTGTACTGGCTGGCGGAGAGTCTAAAAGATTTGGAGAAAATAAGGCATTTTTTAATTTTAACGGAAAATCTTTTATTGAAAGGGCTATAGATACGGCATCGCAAATTAGCGACGATATAATAATTTCGGTTAGAAAAGAAGAAAATGTAAAACAATATGTTTACGAATTAAAAAAAATAGCAAAGAAAAAGCCTCTTTTAGTAATGGCCGACGATAAAAGTTGCGGTTTTAAAGGTCCGTTAAAGGGAATTTACACTTGTATTAAACAGCTTAAAGGCAAATCGGTCCTTATTATGGAGTGTGATGCGCCGTTATTTAATTTTACTGCGGCAAGCGAATTAATAAAAAAAATGGAGAAGGAAAAAGTTAACGCGGTAGTGCCGCTGTGGTCGGATTCCACGGTAGAACCTCTTCTTGCATGCTATAAAATAAAAAAGACTCTATTAATTTTAGAGATGCTCAACAGTTATGCCATAAATTTAAAAGAATATTTTTTATTTACCGATTCCGTTAATATTTCCAGATTTTTACCGTCCGTTTTCTTTTACGATATACTTGAAATAATCAAAAAAAATCCTGAATTAAAAATAGATTCCTTCATAAACATAAATACAGGAAAAGATTTTGAAAAATACGGCAAAAATATAAGTTTATTTAATAAGCAAAAAGGTTTAAAAAGTGTTAAAATAAGAAAAGCAAACAGATTTTTCGATATAAAAAATCCAGCCGGCAAGCCGTCGGGCATACTGGCAAATGCTCTTTATTACTGGTGGATTTATGCTAAAACCGGAAATTATATATATTTTGATAGATCTATAGATTATTTTATAAGAGATGCATATTTATATTACGAAAATAATCTTGATTTTATGGGCGCAAAAATAATTAAATCTATGCCGGATCCGCTAAGAATATTCGGCGCAAAAATGGATAAATTAAATTAAAATAAAATAAAATAAAAAGAGGCTGTTATGAGTAAAAAACTTACTAATTTAGAGCAAGATTTAAAGGAAAATCAGATAGAAATAATGCTGTATCCTTCAAAATGCGACGGCTGCGAAAGCGAGGGATTTGCGGCTTGCGTAAAAGCATGCGAAACGCATATGGCAAAAAAATACGGTTCTAAATATACCGGAGCAAGGATAAACATAAAAAAGAAAGGCGGTAAATTCTTTCCGGTAGTCTGTCACAACTGCGATGAAGCTCCTTGCGTAGATGCATGTATGCCCGGAGCCAGATATAAAGATCTGGAATCGGGATGGACCGTAACAAATTACAAAAAATGCGTAGGATGCTGGATGTGTGTTATGTCCTGTCCTTTTGGTGCTATAGAAAGGATAGGAAAAGACCACTTTGCGTCAAAGTGCGACGGCTGTGCGGACGAAGATACCCCTAAATGTGTCGAGGCTTGTAAAAAAGGCGCATTAAAAAGAATCGGCATTAAAAATTATTCATATGAAAGAAGACTTATGGTTGCTAAAAAAATATATGGACCGTATATAAAATCTATTGTAAAGTAACATAAAAAAGGGGATTAGACTATGAAATACGTTATTATAGGAAATTCATACGCAGGTTTATCCTGTGCCGATGCGATAAGGCGCTTTGACAAGTCGGGAGAGGTTGTGATAATATCGGACGAAAATTACAGGGCTTATGCGAGACCGCTAATATCATATTACTTAGAAGGTAAAACGACCGACGAAACTATATGGTATAAGGAAGACGACTATTATGAAAAAAATGATTTTAAGTTTATGCCTGGAAAAAAAGTAGTTTCAGTCGATACCGTCTCTAAAAAAGTCGTTCTTGAAGACGGAGTCAAATTGGACTACGACAAACTGTTTATAGGTCCGGGCGGAACGCCGTTTATACCCCCCACCGAAGGGTTTAATCCAGACTCTCCGATGATGGGAACGTTTACCAAGTTTGACGACGCAAAAAAAATGGAAAAAGCCGCAAAATTAGCAAAAAGAAAGGAAGCTATAGTAGTCGGCGGCGGTCTTATCGGACTTAAAGCTTCGGAGGGTTTAAGAGCATTGGGTCTTCATACGACTATAGTAGAATTACTTCCGAGAGTTCTCGGGCTTGCGCTTGACGAAATATCGGGAAATATAACGTCAAAAAGACTGAATGAAAACGGCATAGATACTGCTACGGGCGAAACCGTTACGAAAATTAATCTGGACGAATCCGGCAATCCCGTAAGCGTTATCTTAAAAAGCGGGAAAGAATTGCCTGCCGACATTGTCGTGGTCGGCGTAGGCGTTAGACCTAACGTAGGATTTCTCGAAGGCAGCGGGATAAAAATAGACAGAGGCATCATCGTGGACAAAACGATGATGACGAGCGTAAAAGACGTATATGCAGGCGGCGATGCGGTCGTAATATACGACATAATAAATAAGCGTCCCAATATTATAGCCATAGTTCCGCTTGCCTGCGAAGAAGGAAGAGTGGCAGGTACGAATATGGCGGGAGTTTACAGGGAATATCCCGGCGGCATGGGTTTAAATTCCGTTGAAATTTATGGACTGCCGATAGTAACCATAGGTTTAACTAATCCGGCTAACGAGTCGCAAAAAGTTTATATATTTCAGGACGAAAATGTTTATAGAAAATTGGTGTATGACGGCGAAGTTCTCGTCGGCGCGATTTTGCTCGGCGATATTTCCGGCAGCGGAATATTATCGGCAATTATCAGACAGGGATTAAAATGCCTTAAATATAAAGATGAATTTTTAAACGGAAACATATATTCGTTCGTTATAGACAATGAATTTGAAATATACAATATAAACGAAGGTTATGCTTTAAGGGGAGATTTTGAGGACCTTCCCGAATTTTCACGGACGAACTGGCGATAGGAAAATAAAATTATGGATAACGAAAACGAAAAACCGCTGAATGCTTTGTTGGAAGAGCTGTTATTAGAAGTCAACTCCGTTTCTTCCGAAAATTTCGATAAATGGTATGAAAAGAAAAGAAAAATTTTTAATATAGGCGTAAAAAATTTTCCAACAAAAGAAGAATTTATAAAATATCTTAATTATGCTTTAAGTATTAAATTTTAGTAAACAAATAATAAATAAAGCTCCAAAATGTCATTGCGAGCGATGACGGATAACTAAATATTAGTAGGCTACCGGAGCTTTTCCATAAGCGGTTTCTTGACGAAGTCAAGAGCAACCATATAGATAAAAGTCGTCGCAAGCAGTATAAATATATATACAAAAGGAACTTTAGCCATAAGAATGCCGTAGCCCGCCATTAAAGCTATAATTATTAAATCTAACGCGCTTGCAAGCATTAAATAATTTCCCGGTTTAGAACTCCAAAAATGCCGCTCTTCCCTTACTAAATATACGGTTGACTGGGCGCTGAATACTAATGATAAAAATGCAAAGGTCTGAACTTCGGGCAAATTCATTTTCATTATGTAATACCCTATATAATACGCAAGAAAAGAATAAATAAGCCATGCTCCCGCTATTATAAGAGAGGCTGTTACTATAAGCTTTATTTTCCATTTATCCGGTTTATTGGAATATACGGCGTTATCTTTAGCAATAGACATAGTGACGAAATCGTTGGCAAAAATTAATATAAGAATAAGTTTAGGCGTAGTGACGAACTTACCGAAAAATATGAGACCTAAGCTTAGGAAAAGCGCTACCTGAAAAGTTTTTGATATTTTATTTAAAGTATAAGTCAACATTCTTCTGTAAACCATTCTGCCGTATTTTACCGCATCTACGATATTTGACAGCCCCGGTTCCGTTAATATAAGGCTTGCCGATGCTTTTGCCACATCGGCAGCGTTTGCCACCGCAATGCCGACTTCCGCCTGTTTAAGCGCAGGCGCGTCGTTAACCCCGTCGCCCGTCATGCCGGTAATTTTTTTGAGTTTCTGTAAACCCTGCACGAGGTGAAACTTATCTTCGGGAAAAACACCCGCAAATACGTCGCATCCGGACGGATTTATGAATTTTTCCTTGGTGCATACGCCGTCTCCAAGCCCTATTAAGCGAGCCGTCGTTTTAGCCGTAAGCTCCGTATCTCCCGTTACCATTCGGACTCTTATTCCTAAATCTTTAAGTTCTCTTAACAATTCTTTAGAGTCTTCCCTCGGAGGGTCTGACAGCCCTAAAATTCCCACCGGAAAATATTTATTTTCTTTTTCATTTTTAATAGTTACTGCTATGACTCGATATCCCATAGCTTCAAATTTTTCGGATTCTTCGGACAGCATTTTTGCATCGTTTTCATTAAGATTTTTTGCGACTATTAAAGGCGAGCCTTTAATAGAACTTATTAAATCTTTTCCGCCGTTTTTAGAAATTTCCAGCAGCGCTTCCGCTCTTTTTGTCTGCGGGTCGAACGGAATGAATTTAACAGGTTTTCCTATTTCCGGAAGGCTTAATTTATTTGTCTTTATATAAGACAATATAGATAAATCGATGGGATCCTGGGTAGATTCGTCGGAAGCCGCCGCCGCATAGGCAAAAAGTTCATTGCCGCCGAAAGGTTCAAACGGTTTAAAAGCGGTAAGGGACAGACTATTTGCGGTTAAGGTTCCGGTTTTATCCGAACATAATTCTTCCATTGACGCAATGTCTTCGATTGCCGAAAGATGTGTTACAAGAATGCCTCTATTCGCAAGTTTCATAGAAGCCAGAGCGGTTGCCAAGGTAAACGTAACGGGAAGAGCGACAGGTATAGACGCTACTAGAAGAATTAAAGCAAAAGGCAGCATTTCGGTAAAATTCATTTTATATATAAGGGCGTAAACAAGTATTAAAGCTACGAGAATACCGTCTATCATAATAAAATAGCGTACTATTTTTAAAATTAATTCTTCGATATGACCCTTTGTTTTCGCAGATTTTATAAGTTCGGCAGTTTTTCCGAAATAGCTTTTTTCACCGGTAGCGGTAACATTGCAGGTAGCTTCTCCTCTTTTAATTACGGAGCCGGAATATATCAGCCCCCCTTCATTTCTATCGACCGGCTGCGATTCTCCGGTTAACGCCGACTGGTCAACTAATACGTTCCCTGAAATAATTTCGGTATCTGCGGGAACTAAATCGCCCATTCTGACATGAATTACGTCGCCCGGAACCAACCGTTCGGCGCTTAACTTAATCCATTTTCCGTCCCTTAAAACCCTTGAAATAATCTTAAGCTGTTTTTTTAAAAGCTCGAGAGCTTTTTCCGCCTTGTTTTCTTGTTGAAACGATATTATAGCGTTAAATAAAATTAATCCTATAATAATATACGCTTCTACGTTTTTTCCAAGTATTAATTCTATAATAAACGTAAATTCGAGCATCCATGCAACCGGATTCCAAAATTTCAGAAAAAAAACGGCAAACGGATGTTTTTTTCGCTCTTTTATTGAGTTTAATCCATACTGTTTAGTTAATTCTTCAGCTTCCGAAGAGGATAATCCTTTAATTCCTGCATCAGTATCCATTGTTTTTATTTTTTTTAAGATTAATTTTTTAAATTTATTTTAAATTTTGCTATAATAATAGAATAATGTTATGGGGTATTCTTAATTTTTTATCGATATAACATTATATATTAATTACTTTATATGGGCAAATATAGCCCAAATCCCGATTTAGAAATTTATTTTCTGGATTCCCGCTTTCGCGGGAATGACACCCGTTGGGTTAAAAGTTAAATCCTCTCAAAGTCATTCCCGCGAAAGCGGGAATCCAGTGTTATTTAGTGTTATATTTTATAAATATTTTCTAAATCGGGATTTGGGTATAGGCAATAAATTCAGGAAAAATTATGGTTAAAATAAAAAGCGATAAAATTCCTGCCGCCGTCTCTTTTCTGGCAAGGTCAGGCACAGGCAAAACTACCCTGATAGTTAAAATTATAAAAATACTCTCCGGTAGAGGCTACAGGGTTTCTTCCGTCAAGCATACCGACCATGATTTTTCGGCGGATATTCCCGGCAAGGACTCGTGGAGGCATAAAAACGCCGGAGCATTTTCCACTATGCTTATTTCAAACGGCAAGGCGGCTTTTTTCAGCGATATCGATCCGTCTTTCGATGCGGAAATAAAAACTATATTGCCTAAATATTTCGGCGGTTCGGATATCGTCATAATCGAAGGCTTTAAAGACCTGAAGATAAAAAAAATAGAACTGTTGAGAAAGGATATTGGCGGGGATTTGCAACCGAGATTTAAAAACGATGCAGACCTTATTCTTGTCTGCGCGGATGAATTTATAGAAGATTTGGAAGTTCCGCAAATAAATATAAACGATTCCGAAAAAATCGCAGATTTTATAGAAAATAATATTATTAAGGCATTTAATGGATAAAATTAATTTAGGGCAGTTTATTCTTGCCCCTATGGCCGGAATAACGGGATTTCCTTTTAGGAAAACTGCCCTGAAATACGGCGCAGATTTTTCTTTTACGGAAATGGTAAGCGCGGCAGGCTTTTTGCATAACGACAGAGGAACTCTGGAACTGCTGGAAACAGGAAAAGATATAGACAAAACCGGAATTCAGCTTTTCGGAAGCGAGCCCGGCATGCTTGCCCTGGCGGCTAAAAAAGCCGCAGATAAAGGATTCAAGGTTATAGACGTGAATATGGGCTGTCCCGTTAAAAAGGTGGTGAAGACGGGGGCAGGCAGCGCGATATTAAAAGACGCAAGAGGATTTTCCCTTATAGCCGAATCCGTCAGAAACGCATTGAAAAATTCTATGTTTACGATAAAAATCAGAAGCGGATACGACGAAAATTCGGTTAATTTTTTGGAAATAGGCAAAATAGCCGAGTTAAACGGCGTCGATGCCGTTTTTTTTCATCCGAGAACCAGGTCGCTTATGTTTGGAGGGGCGGCAGACCATTCTTTAACTAAAAAACTTAAAGAAGAGATTGCTATTCCCGTATATGCAAGCGGCGATATTTTTACGGCTGAAGATGCGGCAGATATAAAAAATTATACCGGAGCCGACGGAATTATGTTTGCGAGAGGGGCTATAGGCAAGCCATGGGTATTTGCCGAGGGGAAAAATAATCGTAAGCATACTGATATAAATCTAAAAATAGACATAATCATAGAGCTGATGGAAGAAATAAGTTTATTTTACGGCAGGGAAAGAGGGCATAATCTTATAAGACCTCATCTTTATAGCTTTTTAAAAGGATTTAAAGGCTCAAAGGGATTAAGATGTATGGTTAATAACGCGAAAACCGAAAAAGAGATATTGGAAATTTTAAATATATTAAAAACGGCGGACGATGAATATACTCGGCTTGATTGAAAAGTTTTTAAACCGCGGGGACGCCCTTATATCCGTCAATCCCGATTTCTGCGTCAGACTTAAAACCCCTATGGCGGGATGTTACGAGTGTATAGACAGATGTCCGGATTTATCTATAAAAATAACCGACAGCGACGTAAAAATTCTGGAAAACTGTTCTAATTGCAATGCCTGTCTTTATATATGCCCGAATTCGGTTTTTAACGTTAAGGAGGATAAAACAGAGAATAATAATAAACCTGCTTTAGAATCAAAAGAGAAAATTTTTTATTTTTGCAGTCAAACCGAACCGTATTTCAAAACCTCAAAAACCTATGAGGATTATTTTATAAAATGTATTTATGAAGTAGAAGATTTAGATATAATTTCCGCTATAAAAAACAAAGCGGGGATATTTTTCGTTTCGGCAGACTGCAAGTCTTGCAGGCTTAAATATTTCCATAACAAAAAAATCAAAAGAATAAACGAAATAGCTAAGTTTTTAAATGCTGAAGACGCTTTTGCCGAAATTAACATGGAGGATTTTAATTTTAAGGAATTCATAAAAGAACGGGGTAAAGGGGCGTTAAAGTTTAAGCCTGCAGACGATAAAACCGCAGATAAGAGGAATATAGAAAATATCGATGGGGTTCAAAATGCGGAAACTTTAGGCAGAAGGGAGTTTTTTAAAAATTCTTTTAAAAGCATAAAAAATAATGCCAAAAAACTCGTCGAAAATATATCCATCGAAGACCTCCCGTTGTCGGAACTTTATTCCCAATTTATCGATACCGGCGAAAATGAAAAAAAGATAAATTATTTATTATTAAAAAGGCAGAAAAAAATTTACCGGTTTTTAAAAGAAAATAAAGAGTTAGTGCGGCTTTTAAATATAAGACTGCCTAAAATAAACGAAAACTGCGTTTTTTGTTCTAATTGCTGGGAACTGTGTCCCACGGGAGCATTAAGTTTTCAGGAAAATCAAATATCGCTTGAGCCGTTTTTTTGCACAGGCTGCGGTTTATGTAAGGATATATGCAGTTTTGGAGCGCTAAGAATGTATAAGGCGGTGAATTTAAAAGATATTTCGGGGGAAAAACTTTTGCTCTTAAATAAAAATAATTTTTAATTTGTGACATAAATCATATTTTAAAAATATCCGATTTACTAACATTAAATAAAACATGCAATTAAATAAATCCTATAATTTAAATTTTTAAAAATTAAGGAAAAAATTATGGAAAACTTAAATGAAGAGAAAGAAAAGAGCTGTGTAGAAATAACGGAAGAGGACATCAGGGGAGCCTTCGAGAAACATAAAACGTACATCGATATATCTTTAGGCGATTTTATTAAAATTTACAGGGATGCGTTTGAACTTGCTAAAGACAAGGTTCACGGCGCCACCGTAGAAAAAGTGATGACTAAAAAAGTTATTTCCGTATCCGAAAATTCGGGAATAAACGAGGCTATGAATTTACTTGCCGAAAACGGGTTGACGTGCGCTCCAGTCGTCAATGAGGAAAACGCAGTTACGGGATTCATAGCGGATTCCGATATTTTAACCAGCGCAGGCTTAATAAAAAAGCACACCTTTAAAGATTTGGTCAGGCACGTAATAGGAGAGCCGACGCCGCGCGCCCGCAGGACTATCGACGCTAAAAACGTGAAAGACATTATGGCTTCTCCCGCAATTACCGTATCTACCGATACGTGCGTAAAAAAAGCGGCCGCGATATTTAACGAAAAACGGATAAAAGTTATGCCGGTCGTCGATATTCACGGAAAACTCGCAGGCGTAATATCTATTACCGATATAATAAAGCATATCGATAAAAATTAAATATAAAATAATATAGCGGGGATACTAAAATGTGGCTTAAAGAATACCTTAACAGAATGAAAGGCGGCGGAAAGAACGCAACCAACGTGAGCCTGCACGTAATTTTTTGGTCGGGGCTCGCTTCTATAATAGGCATAGGAACGGTCGCATATATATCCGCAAAATTTTTCAATCCGTACGACCTGACTTTACTCATAGGTTCGTTCGGCGCTTCCGCTGTACTTATATACGGCGCTATAAAAACCCCTCTCGCACAGCCGAGAAATCTTATAGGCGGACATATTCTTTCAGGTTTTGTAGGAGTCGCAAGCTATAAACTGCTCGGCCATATTAATATGCCTTTAGCCGCAGCGGTAGCGGTTTCATTCGCTATTATGCTTATGCATGCGACTAAAACGCTTCATCCTCCGGGAGGCGCTACCGCGTTAATAGCGGTTATAGGCGGAAAGGGAATATACAAGCTCGGTTTTCTTTATCCGCTAATGCCGGCAGGTTTAGGCGCATTTGTACTCTTAATAGTAGCGGTCGCGGTCAATAATCTTTCTAAACATAGAAGCTATCCGGAATACTGGTGGTAGTTCTCATAAGGTTAATTAATTATTATCCCAAAATACTGCTTGATTATCATTCCATTTTTCAAGCATATATTCAAACGGAGGAGATATAATATTAGGCATATTCCCCTTACTTCCGGAATCATTAGTTACTTTAGTTACTTCTCTTGCAACAGGCTCGGTAATCTATAACTCTCTTGGCACGGTAGAGACCTCCGGAAATACCCTTAATATGGGAGACCAATAAACAATCCTGCTTCAGATTTGAATTTCGCATCCGCTTGAATAATTTGTCAATTATATTTACAAATTATTTCAACCATTATATAATAGATATATTATGATAAAAAGAGAAGCATCCGTAAAAATTATTGAATTATCGAAACAGTATCCGGTAATAACTATAACAGGTCCCAGGCAGTCCGGAAAAACTACTT
>DAHVOJ010000016.1 GCA_027318865.1 bacterium
ATTACGATGAAAGGCTTTAAGTCAGTGTTTTTAAGTGGTCGGGATGACACGATTCGAACGTGCGACCCCCTGCTCCCAAAGCAGGTGCGCTACCAACTGCGCCACATCCCGTATTTTTGTTAAAGAAATGGAAGTATCGTTACGGTATTAATTTTATCATTAATCAGTCAAAGAGGCAATATAATTTTTAAGATATAATTTTAAGATATAATGCGTATGGCGGTCGTTTCGGACGGTCGTAGCGGTTTTCGTCGGATATAATTTTTAAGAATATATAATTTAAATAAACCATAACTTTAAGTCCCCCATAAACGACATGCGTTTATATAAGCTATGGAGTTTAGCGTTTATAAAGCCAAAGGTGACTTAACATTTCACGATTTAACGCTTTTATTCATAAGCCAATAAACGATGCCAAGCACTAAAACGAGGAAACCCAATATTGCAACTTCCTTTGATTTTCCCGGCGCAAGCGAAAAAATTAATATTTTTCGTAAAAGCGCAGCCATTGCAAGACCTATAAAAGCGCTTAATGCAAATTTATGTCCCTTAAGTTTTTTAACTTCTTCCTCAAGAAGCTCTCTTATAGCCCAAACAATCAACATAGCTCCAAGAATATCTACGACCGTCGATTCGAATGCGCCGCCCCCGAACGCAAATCTATAAATTTCAAATACAAACAGAAGAAAAACCATAATAGTTGCAATTATAAGCGATACTACAAGGGCAAGGTCCAATATGTAAGAAAATCGCGAGCTGAATTTAATTATTTTTGTTTCGAATTTTGTAGCCGCGATGTAAAATTTCCCTTCGCTGATATAAGAACTAATTATAATATCCAAATTAATATCTATAATTTTATTTACCGATTCCGTTAACTCGTTTCTTTTATCCGAAGCCGGAATGTTTTTAATGATGATGTTATGTATAAAGTTCCTGACATAGTTCATTGTGGCGCTTACATAATGAGACGGCAGTTTTATCCCCGCGTGCACTTCGCCTATTCGTTTTAATTGCCGTAGATATTCATTGTCGTATGTTCCCGAAAAAAGATTAAGAAACCAAATTTTTATTTTTTCCCTATGCCTGCTTCTTATTTCCTCGTTTGGAAGAAATTTGCTGAAATCGTCGAAGTTAGATATAAATGAATAAACGCCTGAAATAAATTCATTTGAGTTTAAATTCATTAAATCTTTTATTTGCGTTAAATTTAAAGCATCGTTATCCGTAAAAAAATAAATCAGTTTTATTTTGTCGAGTGTTTCCATATTTTTTTATTTTAATTTTTATATCTAATTTACAATATTTTTTATCATTTTCCGTTGTCGCCTTGCTTTTTTTGAGATAACTTTATGTTTGTTAAAAAATCTATGATATTTTTATCGTAACTGCCTATATAAGCCATTTTTATTTTTTATGAATGGTTTTTGTCTATTTCTTTATAAATTTCGTTATCTTCTTTTTCGACCTTTTTCTTCATATATTCCCCTTTTTGCTATTATACCATAAATGGCAATGATAAAAATATTTTTTTAAATTTTTTTAAATTCGCTTGACTTTTAATAAAATCGATAATATTATTTAAGTGTGGTAAAAAGTGGTAAAAAGTGGTAAGCATTTAATTATATTAAAATAATAAACTTAAATAATTTATTTATTTTATGTTCAGCGGAAGATATAATCATTCGATAGACGATAAAGGCAGAATAAAAATTCCTCAGAAAATCAAAGATTCTTTGGTATCGGTCTATGATAATACGTCTATAGTGATTACTAATCTCGATAGGTGTCTTGCGGCATATCCGCTCGAAGAATGGCGCAGATTGGAGGAAAAAGCGCTTAAGCTGCCGTCTATGCAAAAAGACGTCTTGGAATTTTTAAGGTATTTTTTTTCCGGGGCGGAGGAAGTAGAGCTTGACAAAATGGACAGGATACACATTCCGCAGTCGCTTAAGATCAGCGGAAACTTAAGTAAAGAAGCCGTCGTCGTAGGCATAATCAACAGGTTTGAAATATGGGACAGAAATTTATGGGACGCTAACTTCGAAGGGGCAAAATCTAATTTCGAGTCTATTGCCGCTACTATGTCGCAGATAGGTTTTTAGCGACACGACGACGATGAATTAATATATATTCAAACGATTTATTATTTATAAAAAAGACCGTGTCGTTATACGTTATAATAGGCGGGCAGGTATATGACGGAAATACAACCCGATCAAAAAAGCAATTGCCGGACTGCCGCCTTGCATATACCGGTGCTTTTAAACGCAGCGATCGACGCTTTAAGTATTAAACCGGGCAATGTTTACGTTGACGGAACTTTAGGAGGCGGAGGTTTTTCCGAAGAGATATTGAAAAGATTAAACGGGGACGGTTTTCTTATAGGGATAGACAGGGATTCTTCGGCGGTAAAAAATGTCTCGTCTAAATTTGAAGCTGAATTTAATAATAAAAATTTTAAACTTGTTCATTCAAATTTTAGTAAAATAGATGATATAGTAAAAGCCGTCGGATTTCCGGGCATAGACGGCGTAGTGCTTGATCTTGGAATAAGTTCTATTCAACTTGGAAGCGGCAGAGGGTTTAGCTTTAACGAAGAAGGAAAAGGCGCGGACGATACTGCCGGCGGCGGTTTAGACATGAGAATGGATGCCGAAAGCGGTTTAACGGCATACGACATAGTAAACCGCTATTCCGAACAAAACATAGCAGACGTTATATATAAGTACGGGGACGAAAAATTTTCGAGAAGAATAGCAAAAAGGATAATAGAATACAGGAAAAATAAGCCGGTAGAGACGCCGTCGGAATTAGCGGATATTGTAAGAAAAGCCGTCTATAGAGGCTACGGAAAATTCAAGAAATTTAAAACCGACCCTGCGACTAAAACTTTTATGGCGTTAAGAATTTTTGTAAATGAAGAATATGATTCTTTGTCTGAATTTTTAAGCAAACTCGACGGTATTTTAAAAAAAGATGGAAGGGCGGTTATAATTTCGTTTCACTCGGGAGAGGACAGGCTCGTTAAGAATTTTTTAAGAAATAACATAGATTTTAAACCTTTAAATAAAAAACCGGTAGTTCCCGGAGAAGAAGAAATAAAAAACAATCCGAGATCGAGAAGTGCAAAGTTGAGGGCGTTTTATCATGTCTAGGATAAAACCTTATTTTATAGTTCTTGTAATTATACTCACTATTCTGGGGATTTTTTACGTATGGACGACGATGGAAAGCATAAAACTCGGCTATGATATTACTAAGCTTAACGATATTAAATCAAAATTAGAACATAAGCATAAAAAGCTTTTAATTAAAAAAACGGCTTTAAGTTCGCCTTCCCGGATTTACGGTATTGCAGAAAAAATGGGTTTTATTTATCCGAAAGAGGGCGAAATTATAATAGTACATGATTAGAGTATGGAAAACGACTTTAAAACTGAGAATGGTTATCGGTTTTATCGTAATATTTATCTTTGCAGTATTACTTATAAGCAGGGCATTCGACCTCCAGATAATTGAAGGAGGCAGATTAAGTAAACTTGCCGACGAGCAGTTTCACGCAAGCGTATATTTTATGCCTGAGCGCGGTAATATTTATTCTTCTAACGGCAGTATACTTGCGGCAAGCGTTAACGTTCCTGGAATTGCCGTGGATCCTTTAATGGTCAGGCATAAACTGAAAAACGCGGAGAGGCTTTCTATGACAACCGGCGTCGGATATGAAAAAATAATTAAAATATTAACCGAAAATATTCAATTTGCTTGGATTAAAAGGAGGGTAACGAGACAGACGGCAAAAAATGTCGAGAAGCTTGGAATAGCCGGCGTAGTTATAGTTAAACAACCGGTAAGGTATTATCCTAACGGAACGCTTCTGGCTCATGTTTTAGGGTTTGTCGGGATAAACGACAACGGTTTGTCGGGAATAGAGTATCGATATAATAAGTTTTTAAAAGGAAACAAACGGGCATTAGACGTCTTACAGGACGGCTTAGGACAGTATATATTCATAAGAGGTTTCGGGCTTAAAAAAGCGACGCATGGAGACAATATTTATTTAACGATTAATAAACAGCTTCAATTTATTACGCAGTACTATCTAGACAAGGAGGCAAAGGCCGCCGGTTCGGGAGGCGCTTTTGCAATACTAATGGATCCAAACACGGGGGCGATTCTAGCTATGGCGGATTATCCTGCATTTAATCCAAATTACTACTGGAAGTATTCGGCAAGACATTGGAGAAACAGAGCAGTTACGGACGATTTTGAGCCGGGTTCTACAATGAAGCCTTTTATAATATCGGGGGCATTGCAGGACGGAATAATAAAACCGGATACTATAATAAACGGTCATCACGGCGCATACTATATAGACGGAATAACGGTTCACGATGTCGGAGGATGGTTCGGTCGTCTTACTATAAATCAGTTAATCGAATATTCCTGCAACGTATGCGCCTGTCAGGTCGGAATGAAGATGGGAAAACAGAGAGTGTGGCGCTGGTTAAAAAGATGGGGAATGTTATCAATGCCTCATGCCGGATTACTTGGGGAAAATGCCGGAATAGACAGAAACGTAAATCAATGGTCTGAAGTCGGTCCATGCGAAGAGGCTTTCGGACAGGGTGCGGCTGTTAACGGTTTACAGGAGATAACGGCTCTTTCCGCAATTGCAAACGGCGGTTATTTAATGAAGCCTTATATTATTAAAAAGATAGTAAATCCGTACGGAAAGGTTATATTCCGGGCAAAACCGGAAGAAATCAGAAAGGTTATTAACTCCAAAACAGACGGAGAAATTAAATATATGATGAGACTAGTGGTTAAGGGAGGTACGGGGCAGTATTCGAAGCTTATAGATTTCAGGGTTTCCGGAAAAACTGGAACGGGACAGATCGACAATCCAAAGACGGGCAAGTATTATAAAAATAAATATACGGCATCTTTTATGGCTTTCGTTCCTTACAGACATCCGGTTTTAGCAATGCTCGTAGTCCAGCAGAAACCTTCTAAAATCAGTTATTACGGAGGAGCGGTAAGCGCGCCCGTCGTTCGAAGCGTATTTAAAACCGCCTTAAACATATTAAATATTTACCCGGGCGAAAAAGCATACAGAAAACAGTCGAAAGCAGGAAACGGCGCTAAAGCCGTTTTCAAAACGTCAGGTTCGGGAAAGGGCTCTAAGAAAGCAGCCGAAAATACTAAAAGTAAGGGTTTGAATAATAAAAACTTTTTAAGAAACGATTCTGAAATAATGCCCGATTTAAAAGGCGATACAATTTACGAGGCATTGGAGGTTTTAAGGAAATACAGGTTTGACGTAAAAATAGGCGGAAGCGGATATCTGTATTATCAAAGTATTAAACCGGGAATAAACGTCTATAACGATAGAGCCGTTTTTTTAAAATTTAGACCGGATGAATATTCTTACCCTGATTTGTCCGATGCGCATAAAACGGCGAAAAAGATAAAAAAATAAATTTTATGAATATTGCAAATATTATAAAAGGCAATAATTTTATAGAATCGGTCAGCGGTAGAACCGATATAGATATTATCGGAATATCTAACGATTCCCGCAATATTAAAGACGGGTATCTTTTTGCGGCAAGAAAAGGAGTTAACCTTAATTCTAACGTTTTTATAGAAGAAGCCTTATCCGGCGGAGCAAAAGCGGTATTAACGGACGATGCGGGCGTCTTTAAAAAATTAGAAAGCAGAAACGTTACGGTAATTTTCGCAAAAGATGCGTTAAAAGCATATGCCCTTATGTCTAAAAGCTTTTTCGGCAATCCCTCCGAAAAATTAAAGGTTATAGGCGTTACCGGAACAAACGGGAAAACGACGACGACGTTTTTAATAAAATCGGTTTTAACCGCCGCGGGAAACAAAACCGCTTTGATAGGTACGATAGATTATGAAATAGCAGGCAGCAAGACCGAATCGAAAAATACGACTCCGGATGCTTACGAGCTTAACGAAATGTTTGCCGAAACGGTTAATTCAGGCGGCAATGCATGCGTTATGGAGGTTTCGTCGCACAGCTTGCATCAGGGCAGAGTTGACGGCATTCATTTCGATGTTGCGGTTTTTACTAATTTGACGCGTGACCATTTGGACTACCATCATGACATGGATAAATATTATTCGGCTAAAAAGAAATTGTTTTCGGAAATATTGCCTGAAAGTTCCAAGACAAAAAAATTTGCGGTAATAAATAACGACGATCCTTACGGGAAAAAACTCATAAGAGAGTTAAAGTCGGAATTTGAACTTAAAAACATAGATAACATAGGTCTGCTTACTTACGGATTAAACCTTGAATCGGATATAACCGCCGTAAATATTAATTGCCGCAGAGACGGTTTAAGTTTTGATATTGTTATGCAAGGCAAAAGAATTATAAAAGACGTTTATTCCGGTCTTATAGGCTCTTATAACGTTTATAATATACTTGCCGCTGTTTCTGCGGCATACGCTCTTTCCGTTCCCGACGATTTTATAATTTCAGGAATAAAATCGCTCATAAAAGTTCCGGGAAGAGTGGAAAAAATAGATACCGGAAACGATAAATCGCCGCTTATTTGTATAGATTATGCCCACACCGACGATGCTCTCGAAAGAGTTTTGACGGCTTTAAGAGAATTATGCGGGGGAAGGCTTATAAGCGTTTTTGGATGCGGCGGCGACAGGGATAAAGGGAAAAGACCCTTAATGGGAATGCATTCGACCGATATTGCGGATATTAGTATAATAACGTCCGACAATCCGAGAAGCGAAGAGCCTTCCGCCATTATTAAGGAAATAATATCGGGAATCGGAAACGCGTCGTATATAAATAAGGATTCCTTAACAAAGGAAACTGCCGGACGTTTTTTTACCATAGAAGAAGACAGGGCTAAAGCGATACGATTGGCTCTCTCGTCTGCTTCCGAAGAAGACGCCGTTCTTATCGCCGGCAAAGGACATGAAGATTATATGATAGTTAAAGATATAAAATTTCATTTCAGCGATAAGGAGGAGGTGCTGAAATATTATGAAAATACAATATAACTTAACCTTAGACGAAATTTTAAACAGCACCGGAGGCAAAGCCGTAATTGCCGGCGATGGAACCGGACCTTTAGTTTTTAACGAAATATTTACGGATTCCAGAGAAGATTTCGGCAGAAATGCGTTGTTTATCGCTTTAAAAGGGGAAAACTTTAACGGCGAAGATTTTGTAGAAGCGGTTTTTAAAAATGGCGGATACTGCGCCGTAGTTTCCTGGGATTTTTTAGAAAAATACGATATATCTAAATATGGCGATAAAATTATTATAGCCGCCTTAGATACCGTTTCGTTCCTCGGCGATATCGCAAAATTTTATTTAAGTAAATTTAATTTAAAGAAAAAAATTGCAATAACCGGTTCATGCGGGAAAACTACCGTAAAAGAAATGACGTATAATATGTTTTTGCTTGCGTACGGCAAAGAAAAAATTCTTAAAAACGATTATAATTATAATAACTTAATAGGTGTTCCAAAAACTATTCTGCAATTAAATCAAAATCATGAGTATCTTATTTTAGAAATAGGAACAAATAAAAAAGGAGAAATAAAAAAACTTTCGGAAATAATATCTCCAGACGTCGGAGCTATTACCAATGTAGGCAAATCGCATCTTCTCGAATTTAAAGATATCGAGGGCGTTTTTCAAGAAAAATCGGAACTCTCGAAACAACTTCGCAACGGCTGTTTCCTTGTTATAAATGCAGACGATACTATATCTCCCGTAAGATATAAGAACAAAACGCCTGAAGGAGTTAAAACCGTTTTATACGGGTTCGGAAAACAAAGCGGTTATATGCCGGATATTTTATGCGAAAGCGCTGTGTTAAACAAAGAAACGGGCAAAACGGCGGTTGCAATTTCTTTTAAAGGTAAAAAATATTCCGCCGGAATTAATTTTAACGGGAACGCTTTGATTTATGACCTTTTATGCGCTATTTCAATAGCGTCCGTATGCGGAATAGACATAGAAACTTCGTTAAAAGCTATGGAGAATTTTAATATTCCGTCGGGCAGAATGCAGATAATCCAACATATAGATAATACAGGCGCATACGTGCTGATTAACGATACTTATAATTCAAATCCGGATTCATTAAGAGCGGCGCTCGATTTCGTAAGAACGAATTATCCAGGTAAAAAAAAGATATTTGTTTTAGGGGATATGTTGGAGCTTGGAGATTCCGCTCCAGACGAACATATATACATAGGACGCGAAATAAGCGGATTAGCCGATTATATTTTTTATAAAGGAGATTATTCGGATTTTATTACTAAAGGACTGGAAGAAAAAGGGTTTTTCGGGAAATTTTTTTTAATAAAAGACGACGAAACTTTTAAAAACGATTTTAAAAAATTAGATAAAAATAACGCCGTAATACTTCTTAAAGGTTCAAGGGGTATGAAGCTTGAAGAGTATTTCAAGGAAGAAATAGGTAAATCCAATAAATCTAAATCTATATGTTAAGTTTTAATGCGGATTTTTTAAAATATATTACGTTCAGGTCTTCATATGCCATAATACTGTCGCTGATATTATCGATAGCTCTCGGCAAAACGTTTATTAAAGGGTTGAAAAAAATGAAGATAGGACAGGTAGTCCGTGAAGACGGTCCTAAATCTCATATAAACGAAAAGAAAGACGTTCCGACTATGGGAGGACTTTTAATTTTATTCAGCGCCTTAATTCCGGTTTTATTGCTCGCAAAACTTTATAATTTCTATCTTTATATGGGGATATTAACGCTTTTATTATTCGGGTTTATAGGTTTTATAGACGATTTTTTAAAAATCAGGGGACATTCTTCGAAAGGATTAAAAGGAAAGTATAAATTCTCCATTCAGTGTTTAATAGCTCTTTTTGTTTCTTCCGTTCTGTATTTTCACGATAAATCTCTCGGTATGGTAGTAATTCCTTTCGTTAAGAATTATTATTTAAATTTAGGCGTTTATTTTATCGTTTTTGCGTCATTCATAATAGTCGGTTCTTCCAACGCCGTTAATTTGACCGACGGTCTCGACGGTCTTGCAATAGGCGTTTTTGCGATCTCGATAGCCGGATACCTTATATTTTCTTATGCCGCTTCAAATTATAAATTTGCAAATTATCTGTCTATACCTTATATAAAAAACATTGGAGAAACGGTCGTGTTATGCGCTTCTTTATTCGGAGCGTCTATAGGATTTTTGTGGTTTAATTCTTATCCAGCCTCTGTTTTTATGGGGGACACCGGTTCAATACCCCTTGGCGCAATACTGGGATACGTGGCGATAGTTTCGCAGCAGGAAATATTGCTCGTCATAATAGGCTTCGTATTTGTCATGGAGGCTTTAAGCGTTATATTTCAGGTGGGTTCCTATAAACTGAGAAAAAAAAGAATATTTAAAATGGCGCCGATTCATCATCATTTTGAAATAGAGGGAGTTCCTGAATCAAAAATAGTAATAAGATTATGGATAGTTTCGCTGATATTGACGATATTTGCGCTTTCGACGCTTAAGCTGAGGATTTTCTGATGAGTACTTTAATTTTAGGTTTTGGAAAAACGGGCAGGGCGCTTTATGACTATCTTAAAAGTGAAAACGATTATGTAAAAAACGGGTTGCTTTTAATATACGACGATTTAGCGGAACAGGTTAATGATTTACAGGATGAAAACGCCGTATTTTTTAATAAGCAAAACGAAGAAATCCTGTTCGACAAATATTTTAAAGATATTAAACAGTGTATAATTAGTCCGGGAATAGCAAGAAACCATAATATTATTTTAAAATTAAAAAAGCAAAATATTTCTATTTACGGCGAAATAGAATTTGCATATAAAAATTTAAAAAAGAAGGATTCAAAGATTATTGCGATTACCGGAACAAACGGAAAAACAACCACCGCTACTTTATGTAAAAGCGCCATAGACAAAGCAGGATTAGGCGGCAAAACTTTTGTAGGAGGCAATCTTGGAGTTCCGTTTATTTCAGGCGTAAAAGATAAAGATTTTGAAGATTTTATTCTTGAAATATCGAGTTTCCAGCTTGAATGGGTTTACGATTTTAAACCGGATATCGCCGTTTTACTTAACATAGAAGACGACCATTTAGACAGGTATATTAATTTTGACGAATACAGGCTAATGAAATATAAATTGTTTAAAAACCTTAAATATAACGACGTCGCGGTGTTAAATCAGGGCGACTATAATTCATACGTTTTAAAAGGCGTTATCGGTTCAAATGCCATTGTATACGGATTTGACGAAAATAAATGCGACGTATTTTACAAAGACGGCGTTATGCGTTTACGCCTCAAAGATATTTGCGGATTTGACGCCGATATATCTTTAAAAAACGTCGTCGATAAAAGAAAATTCGTCATAGAAGACATGATGGCGGCGGCCTGTTCTTTAATATTATATGGAATTGCTCCCGATATTATAAAGGGGGCTTTCGAAGACTATAAGCTTTTACGGCACAGAGTCGAGTATATAGGCAATATAGAAAATATAGATTTTTACGACGATTCTAAGGCTACCAATCCGTCGGCGGTTATAAGCGCTCTCGGTTCATTTGATTTGTTGAACGGAGGCGGTGAAGGAGCCGGCATAGTTCTTATATTGGGAGGCAAGGATAAAGGTTTTGATTACGAATGTATGGTAGAACCGATAAAAAGAAGCGTAAAAGCATGCGTTTTAATGGGCGAAACAAAGGAAATACTCGAAAACGTTCTAAACGGGCATATGGACTTAATAACCGCGGATGACATGGAAGATGCCGTAAAAAAGTCGTTTAATTATTTAAAAAATAACATCAAAGCGGGAGGCGCCGGGACGGTTCTTTTGTCTCCCGCTTCTTCCAGTTTCGATATGTTTAAGGATTACAACGAGAGAGGAGACGTATTCAGAAAATGTTTTGAAAAATTAAAAAATAATTTTTTTGAAAAGGTATGATTAACTACGGAAAAGTTTTTATAAGAAAATACGACATAACTCTGTTTCTAACGACAATATTGCTTATAGCTTTAGGATTAGTGATGGTCTATTCGACAAGCGCTATGATTTCTATAGTCCAATACGGCGTAAGTTATCATTTTATTTTAAGGCAGTGCATATACGTGGCTCTGTCGGGATTAGCCATATGGTTTTTAATGCGCAACGACTATCATATGTTGAAATCTTTTTATAAAATTATTTTATTTATAATAATAATTTTAATGCTTTTAGTATTCGTTCCGCATATCGGAATAGATGCCGGAGGATCTAGAAGGTGGGTGAATTTTAGATTTTTCAGCATACAACCGTCGGAATTTTTGAAGATTTTTTTTATAGTATATTTAGCTAATTTTTTAGAAAAGAGAAAGGATGTGCTTGATCAAAATCCTTATTCGCTTATATTCATAAGCCCGTTTATATTTATGGTGTTTTTAGACGTATTGCTTTTAAAAGAGCCCGATTTCGGGACAAGCTCCATGATGTTTTTTATAACCTTTACAATGTTGTTCGCAGGAGGAGTATCGCTCGCCTATCTTCTTGCCGTTGCGGCATTCGGCGGCGTTGCGGCGTACTTTCTGATTTTCACCATAGCATACAGAAGAGATAGAATACTTGCGTTTCTTCATCCGTTTCACGATAAAACCGGTATAGGTTTTCAGATAATACAGTCTATATATGCTTTTGCGAGAGGAGGATTATACGGGGTCGGTCTCGGAAACGGAAAAGAAAAATTATTTTTTCTTCCGACCCCTTATTCCGATTTTATATTTTCTACGGCAGGGGAAGAGCTTGGTTTTATCGGGGTCGTCATATTTATTTTTCTTTATCTTATTCTTGCGTATAGAGGATTAAAAATAGCGATAAATGCGCCGGATCTTTTTGGAACGTATCTTGCTTACGGCGTTACGAGTCTTCTTGCATTAAGCGCTTTTATAAATATAGGCGTGGTTCTGGGTATATTGCCCACGAAAGGACTTGCGCTTCCTTTCATGAGCTACGGCGGCAGTTCGATGCTTGCTTCCTGCATAGGCATTGGAATTTTGCTTAATATATCTTCGCAAAGCCTTAAGGGGAAAAAAATTTAGATGAAGATTATAATAGCCGGCGGAGGAACCGGCGGACATCTGTTTCCCGGAATTGCGGTATATGAAAAACTAAAAAAAATAGATGAGGGCATCGACGTTTATTTTATAGGAACGGAAAGAGGAATAGAAAACAAAGTTAAAGACAAATACGGTTTTGAATTACTGACGATAAACGTTAAAGGATTTTCCGGAAAAAATATTATGGATAAATTAAAATCTTTAAAAAGTATGTTTTCTGCGGCAAAAACAGTCGGTTCTATTTACGAAAGAATGAAGCCGGATTATGTTCTTGGGCTTGGCGGATATATATCGTTCATTCCTATCCTTGCGGCAAGGTTAAAAAAAATAGACTGCGGAGTTATGGAACAGAATGCGGTGCCGGGACTCTCCAATAGAGTTCTTGCGCTTTTGGGAATAACGGTATTTGCCTCTTTTGAAGAAACTAAAAAATATATGCGGTTTGCGCGTGTAGTAACGGCCGGTAATCCGGTCAGGGAAAAAATTGTTGAATCCGCACTGGCGGAATCAAAAAGGGAAAAAGATTTTACCGGCAATAAAAACTTAAGCATATTTGTTTTGGGCGGTTCGCAGGGGGCTTCGTCTATAAATAAGGCGGTTTTAAAGATGCTTTCGGAATTGGACGATGCATTGTTGCGAAACATAACGGTGTATCATCAGACCGGCGGGCAGGACTTAGGCGGCGCTTTAAGTTTTTATAAAAAAAACTTAAAAATAGGCGGATACGAAGTTTTTTCTTGGACGGATAATATAGAAAATTATTATTTATCAAGCGATGTAGTTATATGCAGGGCAGGAGCCGGAACTATATCCGAGCTGATTTTATTAAGGAAACCTGCCATTTTAGTGCCTTATCCATATGCGGCAGGCAACCATCAGGAAAAAAACGCCTTTGCGTTTTCAAAAAAGGGATGCTTCGATACTATAAAAGACGATGAAAATCTTTCGAAAGAATTATTACAAACAATTTCTAAAATATTTTATAATAAAGATTTGTTAAAATATATGTATAATAATTTAAAAAAAATTAATGTTAAAGATCCCGCTTCCGAAATAGCGGGCATAATATTAAATAAAAATAAAGGAGAGAAACAATGAAAAACGGCGTCAAAAAGATTCATCTTATAGGTATCGGCGGTTCCGGAATGAGCGGAATAGCGGAAGTTCTTATAAATTTAGGCTATACCGTTACCGGTTCCGATATAGAATACTCTCAAACGATAAAAAAAATAGAATCTATAGGCGGCAAAGTTTTCATAGGACATAATTCTGAAAATATTAAAGGTTCCGAGGTTGTAGTCTATTCTACGGCCATTTTCGACGATAACACGGAACTTACCGAAGCAAGAAATAGAAAACTTACGGTTTTAAGGAGAGCGGAAATGCTTTCCGAACTCCTTTCTTTAAAAAAAGGTATCGCTATTGCAGGGTCTCACGGTAAGACTACTACGACGTCTATGATATCGTCCGTGCTCGGCGAAGCCGGGGTCGATCCAACTTTTGTGGTAGGAGGCAAGGTTTTTGGACTCGGTATGCATTCCAAAGTCGGCAAAGGGGATTATATGGTCGTCGAAGCCGATGAAAGCGACGGCTCATTTTTAAAATTAAAGCCCGATTACTGCATTGTTACCAATATAGATTATGAGCATTTATGTCATTACGGCAACATCGAGAATTTAAAAAAGTCTTTTGTAGATTTTATAAACAATATTCCTTTCTTTGGATTTGCCGTTCTATGCGCGGACAATACTATATTAAGTTCTTTGTTTCCCGTAATAAATAAAAAATATTTTACTTACGGTATTGAACAAAAAGCCGATTATTATGCCTTAAATATATCTTTAGAGAAGAATGCCTCATCGTTCGATGCATATTCCGGCGGTAAATCGATAGGCAAATTTAATCTGTCCGTTCCCGGTATGCATAATGTTTTAAATGCTCTTTCCGCGATAGCCATGGCTAAGGAACTTGGAATAAAAACAGAGTTTATCGGGAAGGCGCTGGAAAATTTCCACGGCGTAGAAAGAAGGTTTCAAATCAAAAAGTCTGACGATAGGATTGTAATCGTTGATGATTATGCTCACCATCCGGTCGAGATTGCGGCGACGCTCAAAGCCGCCAAAAATTGGAACAGACACATAGTCGCCGTTTTCCAGCCTCACAGGTATTCAAGAATGAAAGACCTTATGGACGATTTTGTAAATTCGTTAAAGATTGCCGATTCTGTTATTATAACCGACGTTTATTCGGCAGGAGAGATTGCAATAGAAGGAATTTCATCGATGGCGCTATCCGAAAAAATGAGAAGCGCCGGATATAAAAACGTATATTACGTGCCTGACAGAAAGGATATTAAATCAAATTTAAAAAACATGTTAAGAGGCGGAGAAATGGTAATATTTTTGGGAGCAGGCGATATAACTAAAACATGCGACGAGTTCGTTCACAGCAGAATTTACACAAGAGTAATAGCGGCTTACGGCAAGAACAGTTTAAATGAGCGGATCAATGCTTAGAAACGCCGTGGTTTTAGACTAACGTTTTTTATATGGTTGACGTAAAAATGAAAAAGAATTTATTAAACGAATTAAAAAATTTCGGCATAGAATTTCTGGAGAATCAGGATATGTCGTTTTATTCTTCTATTAAGGCAGGAGGCCGCGCCGATTTAATTATGTTTCCGAAAAATGAAGCCGAACTTGTTTCTATAGTAAATTTGACGAAAACCTGCTTATGCGGATGCCGTTGTTATGTTATAGGCGGGGGAACGAATACGTTTTTTAAAGAGGAGAGAATTTTTGCGCCGGTTATATCTTTTAAAAAATTCGATGCAAGTATATTAAAAATATCCGATATATCGAAAAAGATAGAAGCCGGTTCCGAAACGGTTTTAAGAGCGGGCGCCGGCGTATCGACGTCAAAAATTTTAAATTACGCCATAAAACATAATTTCGGCGGATGCGAATTTTTTTACGGAATTCCGGGTACCGTCGGAGGAGCCGTCAGAATGAATGCAGGTTCCAAAGAAAGCGTAATAGAAAATATCGTAGAAGCAATAGACATTATTACATATGATGGAATAAAATCTAAAATTGCAAAAAAAGACTTGAAATTTTCATACCGGAGTATAGAAATAGACGGAATCGAAGGTAATTATTTTATAACGGCGGCGTATCTTAAATTATATAAAACATCGGAATCAAAAGTGACCGAGAATATTCAAATTTTTAAGAAGAGAAAATCGGGACAGCCGCTCGGAGAGTTTTCTTTAGGATGCATTTTTAAAAATCCTGACGGTATTTCGGCGGGAAAACTTATAGAGGAAATCGGGTTTAAGGGGTTTTCCGCCGGCGGCGCGCGTGTTTCTGAAAAACATGCAAATTTCATAATCAATGAAGGCGGAGCAAAACCTTCCGATATTATGTTTCTGATTAAAAATATAGAGGAAAAAGCATTAATAAGCAGGGGTATAAAACTTAATACCGAAATAAAAATAATTTAAAATAAAAAAACACTTATTTAAATGCGTGAAAATATTAAAAATTTAAGAATAGGCGTTCTGGCGGGAGGCAAGTCGGTCGAAAGAGATATTTCACTTAAAACCGGAAACGCTGTCGTAGGCGCGCTAAAAGCAGACGGCTATAAAGTCTTACTGTTCGATTTAGACGAAAATTTTACCGATAATTTAAAAAATATAGACGTCTGTTTTATCGCTCTTCACGGGACTTACGGAGAGGATGGAAGAGTTCAGGGCGCGCTCGATATATTCGGCGTTCCATATACGGGTTCCGGCGTTCTTGCAAGCGCTCTGGCAATGGATAAAGTCAGATCCAAAGCTTTATTTAATTTTTACGGATTAAAAACTCCTCCGGGAACTATAGTTAGAAAAGGAGACGACGAAAAAAATATAAAAAGAATTCTTCGAGATTTAGAACAGCCGTATTTTGTTAAACCAAGCTCTTCCGGGTCCAGCATAGGATGTTCGCTCGTCGAAGACGCCGGATCTTTTAAAGCTCTGGACCAGGCGTTAAATGACGCCTTTAAATATGACGATGAAGTATTAATAGAAAGATTTATAAAAGGACGCGAGATACAATTTGCATGGTCGTTTGGAAAGCCGCTCGGCTGTGTAGAAGTTAAACCCAATGATTCTTTTTATACTTATTCGGCTAAATACACAAAAGGCAAAACCGAATATTTAGTTAATCCGCCGCTCACAAAAAAAGAATATGAAGAATGCGAATATGTTACGGTCCGTGCCAATGAAATTATCGGATGCAGAGGGGTTTCGAGAGCGGATATTATACTTACCGCAGACGGAAGCGCATATATTCTCGAAATAAATACTCTTCCGGGTTTGACGGAACTGAGTTTAGTCCCTATGATTGCCGGAAGCAAGGGCATAGGTTTTAAAGAATTGATTGAAGATATGGTAGAAGATGCCGTTACGAAAAAATAAAAAAAATAAAGGTAATTTTGCAAAATATTTTATAAATTCGGCTTATGCATTTGCGGCGGTTCTTATAATATCTGCGTCGGGTTATTTTGGATATAAAGCTTATGATTATTTTTTTTTCAATAAAAAAGTTTTTATCCTTAAGAAGATAGATATAATTGGAAAAGGTATCACATATAGAGAAAAAAATAAAATAATCGGGCAGTCGGAATTAATTAAAAAAGAAAATTTAATAAAAATAAATTTAAAAAAAGTATCAAGATTGATAGCTTCGGACAGATGGGTTAAAAACGTTACGGTTTACAGACAATATCCAGATAAAATCGTTATAGTTTTAAAAAAAAGGAAGATTTTTGCGATGACTGTTTACAAAAATAATTTATATTGCATAAGCAGAAAAGGGTATGTTATAGGCAGGGCAGATTATCTGTCCGGTTACGGTTATCCTGTTATTACGGGTTTAAACGACGACAATCCCGGTGTTTATTTTAAAAAGTTAAAGAAAGCTTTATTTTTTTTAAAAATTGCAAAGCAATCTTTCCTCTCGAGCCTTATAGGAGAAGTTCACGTCGAGGAAGATAACGGAATAGCGCTTTACACGAACAAAGGATTGTATGTAAAGTTTGGGATAGGCAATTATAAAAATAAATTGAAAACGCTTAAGAAATTGCTGTACGAGATTAATATTATTCATATTAAATATAAACCGTATATTAATTTAGAATATAAAAACGAAGCAGTTATAAAAGTCAATAAAGGTTCGAGGGTTTTACCGGCTAATTATAAAAGCGTATATATACCGCCGGATATATTTAAATGATGCAACAAGTGCAATGATGGGGACAGACTTAAGTCTGTCCAAAAAATAGAGGTTAAAATTGGAAAAAAACGATAATATCTTTGTCGGATTAGATATAGGAACTACCAAAGTATGCGCTATAGTTGCCGAAGCCAAAAACGATTCTTTAGAAATAATAGGAGTCGGCACCAGCAGTTCTACCGGATTAAAAAACGGAGTGGTGGTCAATATCGAAAATACCGTAGAATCTATTATAAAAGCCGTAGAAGATGCGGAACTTATGGCAGGGTATCAAATTCAGTCGGCTATAGTAGGTATTGCAGGTTCTCACATACGAGGTTTTAGTTCGCGCGGGATCGTAGCCGTTAAAAGCAGAGAAGTTGCGCAACAGGATATCGACAGGGTATTATCGGCGGCAAAGACTATGTCGATACCTATGGATCATGAAGTTATACACGTTATTCCGCAGGGTTTTGCCGTCGACGAACAGGACGAAATTAAAAACCCTATCGGCATGAGCGGTTTGAGACTTGAGGCAAGCGTTCATATAGTTACGGCTTCGAGTATAGCGGCGCAAAATATAGTGAAATGCGTAAATAAAGCCGGAATAGACGTTTCGGAAATAGTTTTGGAACAGATTGCGTCAAGCGAGGCGGTTTTGACCGAAGATGAAAAAGAGCTTGGAGTCGCGCTTATAGATATAGGCGGCGGAACTACAGATATTGCGATATTTTACGGCGGGAATATAGCGCATACTTTTGTTATTCCAAAAGGAGGGCAGAGCGTTACCGGCGACGTGTCAAAAGGAACAACCACGATACCTCAGGAAGCGGAAAAAATAAAAATAAGATTCGGTATAGCAAAAGAGTCTCTCGCGGGAAAAGACGAAATAATAGAAATTCCGGGGTTCGGGGGCAGACCTCCGAGACCTATATCAAGACAGTTGCTCGGAAATATTATAGAACAGAGAATGGCGGAAATTTTTACATGGATAAGAAAAAACATCGAAAAGAACGGTTTAGAAAGCAAAATTCTTTCAGGTTACGTAATTACGGGAGGAGCCGCCTTAATAGACGGCGGGGCGGAACTTGCATCGGAAATTTTTAACGCTCCGGTAAGAATAGGTTTCCCTTTAAACGTCGGAGGTTTGACGGACGTTATAAGTTCTCCTATGTATTCCACCGCCGTAGGGCTTGTCAAATATGCATATAAAAACGGGAACGAAAAGAGCAGAAAATATTATTCTTCCAAAAAAGGAGAAAATCTTATTACTGCCATAAAAAACTGGTTTTCGGATATTATAGATTATTTTTTTTAAAAATATAAAAACATTTAATTTAATTATTTTTTTTTACGATATAAATAAAGATATAAGATAATGGAGGATACTATGTTAGAGTTTGTAGAAAATAATGAGTTATCCGCAAAAATAAAAGTTATAGGGGTCGGCGGCGGAGGCGGCAATGCCGTGAATACTATGATAGCGGCAGGACTTTCCGGAGCAGATTTTATAGCTGCTAATACCGATGCGCAGGCATTAAAGGCGAGCTTATCAAACATAAAAATACAACTCGGCGAGCAGGTAACAAGGGGACTCGGTGCCGGAGCCAATCCCGAAATCGGAAAAAAATCCGCTATAGAAGACAGGGAAAAAATTAAGGACATTCTCGATGGTTCCGATATGGTTTTCATTACCGCAGGACTCGGCGGAGGTACGGGAACCGGCGCTGCGCCGATAATTGCGGAAGTTGCAAAAGAAGTAGGCGCATTAACCGTTGCGGTAGTCACTAAGCCTTTTATCTTTGAAGGCAACAAGAGAATGAAGCAGGCCGAGGAAGGATTAAGAGAGCTTAGAAACACGGTGGATACCGTTATTACTATTCCTAATCAGAGACTTTTAGCCGTTGCGGGAAAAAATACTTCTATGCTTGACGCTTTTAAAAAAGTGGACGAGGTTCTTCTTCAGGCAGTTAAAGGCATTTCTGATTTAATAAACGTGCACGGTCTTATTAACGTCGATTTTGCCGACGTCAAAACTATAATGTCGGAAATGGGTATGGCGCTTATGGGAACAGGAATAGCGGAAGGGGAAAATAGAGCTTTAGAAGCTGCTCAAAAAGCCGTTTCGAGTCCTCTTTTGGAAGATATAAAGATAGAAGGCGCCAGAGGGCTTCTCATTAATATTGCCGGCGGAAAAAATATGGGTATTGCCGAAGTAAGCGAAGCGGCGGAAAAAATTAAATCCGAAGCCCATCCGGATGCCAATATAATATTCGGCGCGGTTATAGACGACGCTCTTGAAGACAGAATGATGGTTACGGTTATAGCAACAGGTTTAGGAGGAGAAGCGCGGACAGTTCCAGTTCCTTTAATCTCCATAGCAGGGGGAGGCGGTTCCAATCAGGGATTGACCTCCGCTATTCCGGCGGTTAAAGTCCAAACCGGCGACGATAATGCCGAAAATAAACCGGTTTCGGATACCGTGATAAATATAAACAATAATAATAAAGCAGATTCAAGGTTATCTCCTTATGTAAATAGATTTTCGGATAACGATGAAGAAGAAGTTAATTATGAAGACGACCAGTGGGATATTCCTACGTTTATGAGAAAGCAGGCGGATTAATTTAATAATATATTATATTATATTATATTATATTATATATATTGTATGCCAAACTCTAAGTCCGGTAAATCCGGCGGTTTTGTTGATTATGATATAAAAGCAAAAATCTGGCTTGAAAAAAACGGCGAACCGGTCTTTGGAATGGGCAGGTTTATGCTTTTAAAAAAAATAGAAACTTCGGGTTCGATATCTTCCGCGGCAAAAGAACTCGGATATTCTTATAAAAAAGCATGGAGTTTTATAAATCTTATGGAAAAGAGATTTGGATTCGAACTCGTCGATAAAAAAATAGGCGGAAGATACGGCGGCGGTTCTGTTTTAACCGAACATGCAAAAAAAATAATGGCTGCATACGAAGAACTGCTTGAAAAGGAAAAAACGTTCTTAGACGATTATCATGCGCAGACCCCGCATCTCTTACAGCCCTCGAAACACTGAGGCGTAGTTTTAAGGTTAAGCGCTCTTTTATATTCTTCCAGCAGATATCGTTTCGTAACACCCTGGTCTATTATATCCCAAGGAAGAAGTTCGTCCGTGCCTATTTTCCTGATAAATCCGTCCATGCGGAGTCCTTTGTCTTCTGCCGATTTTTTAATGCTTGTTTTATTAAGAAAAGAATATATCAAAATATCAGTAGAAAGCCTTGAACCTCTCGCAAAAAAAGCCTCGGTAAAAGCGGCGTTTAAAGAGTTTATATTTATGTCGAGATTAGGCATGCCTTTAAGACCGTTCGCAATGTAAGAGGCTTTTTTTCTAAGAATTTTTAAATCTTCAAAATTTTCCCACTGCAGCGGCGTCCATGCTTTAGGCACGAAAGGGCTGAACGAAGCTGTTAGTTTGCCTATTCTTTTGTTTGCCTTAGAAGCCGATATAAATTCTTTAAGTATTTCTTTCGCTAATTTTACCGTATCGTCCAAATCGTCTTTGTTTTCATACGGCAGTCCGAACATAAAATATAGTTTTATTCCTGTTATGCCTCTTTTGACGATATCGCCGACCGAAGTGATTATATTTTCGTTGCTAAGAACTTTATTGAGCATTTTTTTCAGGCGTTCGGAACCGGTTTCTATTCCTATAGTCACCGTTTTTATGCCGGATTCTTTAATCATATCCAGATTGTTTTCGTCTAAGCAGTCGAATCTGACGGACGACAGGGAAAAATTTCTGCCGGAATCTAAAGAAAAGCGCATAATTTTAGCTATATTTTTACCGTCCATAGTCCCGAATCCGACGAACCCGGCTTTCTCGTTTTCGCCGGTAGCGGATATCGCCTCGTTTACGGCGTCTATTTTAGACTCCCTTAAAGGCAGATAAATAAAGCCTGCGCTACAAAATCTGCATCCCCTTTTACATCCCCTTTCGATTTCTATCATATTTATATTGCTTAATTCAGAAAATTCCGTAGTAATAACCGATGAAGAAAACGAAAGGTTTTCGTCCGTCCAACGCCTTGCGGCTCTTTTAGGAAAACCCTTTGCTATTTTAATTTCGTTTAAAATATAAGGGTTTTTTGAATCGAAAATAAAATCGTATGCCGAAGGAACGTATATTCCTTTAATTCCGGCACACGAATTTATAATTTCATATTTATCCGGTTTATTTTGAGATTTAATTTTTTCAAAAAAATCCGGAAAGATTGCCTCTGCTTCGCCTATAAACATAAGGTCGAAAATAGGCGCAACGGGTTCCGGATTTAAAAACGCGATAACGCCGCCCGCCATAATAAGCGGAAAATCGTTGCTTCTGTCTTTAGATAAAAACGGTATTTTTTCTGCAGATAAGATAGAAAGTATATTGGCGAAATCGTTTTCGTAACTTAAAGAAAAAAATATAAAATCGTAATCTTTAAGCCTCCGCCTTGTTTCAAGCGATACTGCGCCCTTCGATAAATCGTCCTGCATAAAAGCTCTGTCGCAGGATATAAAGCCGGAAAGATTAATCAGTTCGTACGTCCTTAAAAAACCGAGGTTAGACATTGCTACGCCGTAATAATTCGGGAAAACCATTACTGCTTTTAAATAGGCGTTTGCCCTGTTTGCGCTTGCAAGACGATTATGTTCGGATTTAAAGAAAATATCGTATAAATAATTTATATCGATACTGCGGCGGACACCGTCGTTAAACTTAACGTTTTTAATTTTACTCATAAGAAGAGGGATGACGGTCGGCGTGCGGCGTGCGCGGTTGTCTGCCCGAGAAAGTTTATGCCGATTTTACTTTCGTAATTCTTTCCGTAACAAGTTCGGCTATTCTTTCGTCCACCCCGAGGTAATCGCCCAATTTAAAGTTTATTCGAGGATATTTTTCTTTATATTTTCGTAATATTTCAGGAATATCTCTCGAAACGTGATTTCCGGAATATAAAAAATAAGGTATTATGTATATCGAATCAAAATTTTCTTTCGCCAATTTTTCTAAGGTATCGTATATATCGGGTTCCGCAAATTCCAGATATGCGCATTCGACGTTAATAAAAGATATTTTGGATTTTATTATCTCCGTCATATTTCTAAGAATATCGTTAGCGTCGCTTCTCCTTGAACCGTGACCTAAAAGTATTACCGATTCTTTCATAATTAAACCTTTAAAATTATCTTTAAAATTAAAATTTTATGCTTCCATTAAACCTCTTTTATATTTTATAATATTATTAAGTATTGCGCAACAATACAATGAGGCCCAAATCCAGATTTAGAAATACTTAATAAATTCAGGTATCCCGCAATGACATTATTAAGTAATTCCGGCAATTCATATATATAAAATTTCTAAATCGGGATTTTGGCGGGGCAATGGAGGGTTTTAACGCAAATGAACGGCAAGCCGGCGGTAATAGTAGAAAATTTAGTTAAAAAATATAAAGACGTTACTGCGGTAAACGATATCTCTTTCACCGTTAATAGGGGAGATTTTTTTGCTTTTCTCGGACCTAACGGAGCGGGTAAAACTACCACTATAAATATTTTATGTACGCTCATAAAACAGACGAGCGGAAATGCGTATATAAATGGGTATAATACCGTTACCGACAAAAAAAACGTCAGGAAATCCATAGGCTTGGTGTTTCAGGATCCTACGCTCGATAACGATCTCAGCGCATACGAAAATCTTAGTTTCCACGCTAAATTATATGGAATGGACAGAAATGCCGTTAAAGGAAGAATTGATTATATATTAAATTTTATAGATTTATACGATTACAGAGACAAGCCGGTAAAACTGCTGTCGGGCGGAATGAAGAGAAGACTTGAAGTAGGGCGCGGACTCCTGCATTCCCCGTCGGTCCTTTTTCTTGATGAACCCACGGTCGGTTTAGATATCCAGACCAGAATAAATATGTGGGATTTTATTAATAGATTAAGGAGAGAGGAGCAAACCACGATATTTTTAACTACTCATTATATAGAAGAGGCTGAAAATTGCGATAAAATAGCGATAATAGACCATGGAAAGATAATAGCTATAGACAGCCCTCAGTCTTTAAAAAAATTGGCGGAATCAAAGCATGGAGAAATGCCGACGCTTTCGGATGTTTTTATATCGCTTGTCGGAAAGGAGGTAAGGGAAGAAACCGGTTCCGCCTTAGATAGAATGAGGGAATTAGGCAGGGTGTTAAGGAAATAACAAACTGTTTAATTTCAAAATTATTTCGGAAGATGCTTCGAGCGTCATTGCCCATCTTAGTGCATCTATCGGAGTTTTTCCCCAGGAAAAAGAGCCATGCGATTTTATCATAAAAACCCCATTTTCTTTAAATATATCGTCCGCGTTAAGTTTAAATTTTAAGCCGCCTTTTTTAATATCGTCTATAAATTTTACGGGGAAAACGTATATTTTTGGAAAAAAATAAGCCGATTCATAGTCTATCGGCGTAATTATATCCGTACCGGGATAATGAGAATAAATTTTTTCAATATACGTTGGCGAGTTTGAATTTGCGTTATCAAATTTGTTTGTTTTATTTTCTGCGGCAGACGCGCTTATTTTATCGATTTTATCGAGGCATAAAGATAGAGCGGCCGCATTAAGAGGATGACAGTGGAAAACGGCAGCCGACGGAAAACTTTTTAAGATAAATCTGTGCACCTCGAGTTCGGAGGATGCTTCGTTATTATTTTTATCGTTATCTTCGAGAGACGCTAAGGTAAAATCATCCTGTTTTAAATTTATCAGGCTTCTGCCTGTTTTGGTAATAAGAATCTTATTTTCTACTCCCATGCTAATATTCCCGCTATGGGTGTCGATAAGATTTTTGTCGAATGCAATTTTGCATATCGTCCTTAATTGCGAAACGTATTTTGAATATCCGGTTTTCATATTGTATTATGTTATTTTATATGACGTAAAAATATATTGCAATAGGACGGTTAAACCTTGCGGCAAAAAAATAATTATATTTTTTTTAAAATATGGTAAAATATAAAAATAAAATAATAATATTTATTAGATATTAAAAATTATAACAATTATACATAATGGGGGGCGTAACGGTTTCGACGGTGATATTAGGGCTTTAAGCCGCATGTCGAGGACGCTTTGTAGGCTCGTTAATCATTCGAAGCAAACATAATCGCAGATAACTACGATTACGCATTAGCCGCTTGATCGGCTAACGTCTTTGAAATTTCTACCTGCAAAATTCAAAGGCGACAATTGCAGGGTATAAGGTTAACGTTTCCTTTTCGTTAATCTCGAATCCTTAAAAAGGACGGCTAAAAAAAGGTTTTGTTTATTCTTTGCTTTTTGATGCCGTATTTAAAGAATAAACTAAGCATGTAGAAGCTTTAGTTTTAAATCTTCGGACGCGGGTTCGACTCCCGCCGCCTCCACCATTTTAATTCTAAATTAAATTATTTATTAAATTATTTTATGTTAACTTATGTCTAATCCGCTTGCCGGACAGAGGATAAAAATCGTTGCAGACAATAGAAAAGCATCTTTCCTTTATGAAATTATAGAAAAATACGAAGCAGGGATTTCGCTTTACGGTCCCGAAATAAAATCTATAAAATCGGGAAAAGTTAATCTTTCCGACGGGTATGTGGTTATAAAAAACGGAGAGGCGCTTCTTTTGAACGTTCACATAAGTCCTTACGAGAAAGCTTCGAGGGAAAACAAAGACCCTCTTAGAACGCGCGTTTTACTTTTGCATAAGCATGAAATTTTAAAACTTCTTGGAAAAATTAAAGAAAAAAATTTAACCATAATTCCGCTTAAAATATATCTAAAAACTGGCAGGGCAAAAGTAGAGATTGCTCTCGTAAAAGGAAAAAAAATTTACGATAAAAGAGCATCTCTTAAGGAAAAAGAAAATAAAAGAGAGCTTGAAAGAGCCGTTAAGAACAGACCGGGAGCCTGATTAACAAAAATTTAAATAATAAACAAAAGAACAAAAGGGGGGTTAGAATGGCTAATGCGGTTAAGAGTCATAGTAATAAAATTTTAAATTTATCGGTTTTATTTTTTGCTTTAGTTTTTATCGTTAATTTTGTTTTTGTCGGCGGAGCAGTAGCGGCAGTCAGAAAAGCCCCCGATTTTAATTTGAGAGTGCTCAATCCTGCTTTATCCGGATATAATAACGACTTTAAGTTGGGGAATTTTAAAGGGCATATCGTTATAATTAATTTTTGGGCTACATGGTGCCCGCCCTGCAGAGCGGAGATGCCCATGCTCAAAAAGTTTTATAACGCTGAACGTTCTAATGGTGTTATCGTGTTAGGTATAAACGTCAATAACAGCCTTGGAGGCGTGAAGTCGTTTCTTGAAAAATTTGACGGCGGTATTACATACCCGGTAGTATATGCAAATTCCAGCGTTATAAGCGATTATGGCGGCATACACGAGATACCGCAGACATTTTTTATATCCAAAAACGGACGCATCATGTTTCACTGGGTTGGACAGATAACGAGAGGGGCGCTTTACGGGATTACCGGCAAACTTTTAAATATGAACTAAAAAATGCCGTTATTTTTTATTGTTTTTAATTTTGATTATTATATAAAATATAAAAATTATTAATTTTAAAGTTGAAAGGATGGTATTTATTATGGCTATAGACGATATGCTGGCTGAGCTTAAAGACCTTGCCAGGGTCGTTGACGATGCTACAAAAAAAATCGGGGAGTTTAAAGTTCCGGTTAAAGAAAGCTCTGACAGCATACCTCTTGCGCAGGAAGGTATTTCCGACATCATTAAGGAAACCGAAAAAGCTGCAAACAATATCATGAACCTGCTTGACGAGATAAACGAAAACTCTAACGGAATCGACAAAAGCCTTGTAAATCTTATAGGTTTAAATCCTATCAAGAAAATCAGAGAGAGTCTTATTAATCTTAAAGAGCTAAATAAAAAAAATATCGATAAAATTTTAGACGTTCTCTCGCTTCTTTCGTTTCAAGACTTAACCGGCCAAAAACTTTATAAGATACAGAATACTCTTAACGAAACAAAAGCTAAACTTTTAAAAGTACTGGTCGATTCAGAAGTGGAAGCTAAAGAAATTCCGGATGAAAAGAAAGCGGAAATATACGGGAAATTAAAAGATATGGTTTCCGATAATCAGAAAATGGCTCAAAACGATGTAAATTCAATTCTAGGGGAACTCGGATTTTAAATCTCATAGATTTTTTTCATAGATTTTTTTCTTGCTTTTTCCATATAAATATGTCATAATATTTTTTCTGCATTTAAAAAAATAAAGTCCCCATCGTCTAGCCGGCCCAGGACATCGCCCTTTCACGGCGGCAACACGGGTTCGAATCCCGTTGGGGACGCCAATTTCCCCTAAATATTTTAGTAATATCAATAATTAAGCGTTATTTAATTTTCGTTTAATTTTCGTTGCATATTATTAATTTTTTTGATAGTATTAAACATTAATGCGTATTTAATTAAGTAATAATATTTTTATTATAATACCAAATGGTACTTGAAGATATAAAATATCAGCTCAATCAATTTTATAGTTTCGATAATATAAAATTATCGTTTGAAGTTTTAAATAAACAGGGCGCTATATATTTTTCCGCAGGTAAGATATTGTATGCCGTTTTAGGATCAAAACACGACATAGACGCCTTTAAAGAATTAAAGGATTTAAACACTGCGGTCAATATTCAAGTAAGTATAGGCGAATCTGCACCTGAGATTACGCTTAATAAATATTTCGATGAAATAATCGAAATAATCAGCGAAAATCAAAAGAAGCCCGATAATATGCAAGATACGGAGAACATAAATAGCGGCGACTTTGAAATTTTACAAACCGAAGTCGAAACAAGTCCGGCATTAGTAGCTAGAATTTCTGAAAGTCTATCCGTTATACCCGGCGTAGAATCAATTCTTGCAGCAAAAGAGGACGGCGAAGTTTTATATTCGAAAGGGGTAGACGATGTAGAGTTCGAATCGGCGGATGCCATTTTTCTTTTTAATCAATCAAGAGAATTAGGAGATATATTAAATTTTAATACGTTGAAAAGCGCAATATGCGAAGCTAATAATTACAAAAAAATAATTATCAACAATAAAAATGTTTTATACAGCATGAAAGTCTCTTCTAAGGTTCCGGCGCTTAAAACTCAGATGGAGGCGGTAAAATTATTTAAAGAGACTTAAAATATAGCGGGATATGTTTCTTTAATTAAATTTGTGACGACTCTGACAGCTAAAGCCGCCAGTCCCCTTGCGTGATTTATTATGGATAAGTCAAATAAAAGCATTATATATAAAATACTTAAAGTTGCAGGCGTAGACGCGTGTGCAATATCTTCTTTAGACGGAGAGGTCTTGCAATACGAGGCTAACGATCCTGAAATAAAGCCGGAACAAATAAATAAAGTATCTTTGGAAATAAGCAAACTTTTTGCATCGTATTCTATTTCGTCGATCGAGATTTCTTCCCTTTATTTAAATTTTGACGACAGAAATATTATAGTTAACGGATTTGGAAGCGGATTTATTTTTATTCTGAGTAAAAGAAACTCGAACGTTAATCTTCTTAAGATGGAGACATCATTTTTAGAGAGCGAATTTATTAAAATAGTCAATCAATCTATAGGCGATATCGGAGTGCAAAAGTATTACGGCGCGGATAACGGAGGCGGCGAAAGCGTCAATAGACGGTCCGAGCGGAATGAGGATGTATTTAATTCTATTTTAAGCGGGCGCATGGATAAAGAAGAAAATAATTTGTCCGAAATAATCCCAAAAAATAAATTAGATCAGATTATGGATATTGTTTCTGAAAATTTAGGTCCGATATCTTTTATGATCTTCGACGAAAAGGTAAAAGAATTAAACGAAGACGTCAATAAGTTTAATGCAGAAAACATTAAAAACTTAATAAACAGTCTATCCGAAGAAATAGAAAACAAGAAAGACAGGCTTAATTTTATTACCGCCGCTAATAATGTTATAAATTCATAGGTTAGATAATAGTGTGGAGAACAGGGCGGCAAAAACATTTATTTTTTATCTAAACTAAATGCCGGCGTGGCTCAGGGGTAGAGCAGCTGATTCGTAATCAGCGGGTCGTAGGTTCGATTCCTATCGCCGGCTCCATATTTTATAAGGCTTTTAAGATTATTAATTTTTTAAAATTTTTGACGTGTGCTAAAAACAGTGCTAAAAATTTTTTATAGCAATGTCATAAATATTTCTTTTATCTTTTCTACTTTTTCCTTTTCGCTCTGAAATTCTTTATTGTCAAAAATACTTATAGCGTTTCTCAAGTGTTTGTGCGATAGGTTTGAATACCTCATTGTCATTTTTATGTCTTTATGGCCTAATAATTGTTGTACTTCAGCAATTCCAACCCCTGACATTACAAGATAAGACGCAAAAGTATGTCGCAAATCGTGGAAATGAAAATCTTTAATATCGGCTTGACTTAATATATAGTTAAAAGGTTTTTTAAAATCGTAAAGACGATTTAAAGTCTTTCTGTTATAAAATACATATTCGCTTTTTGATGTTTCTTTTATTTTTAATAAAATATTTTGTATCGGCTCAGGTATAGGTATATATCTGCTAATTCCATTTTTAGAATTTTCGGCTCTGATATTAATCATTTTATTTTCAAAATCAATATCTCCCCATTTTAAAGATAATATTTCGTTTTTACGCATTCCGGTGAAAAGTGCCAATAAAATAATATTTTTAGATTGTCCCTTATAACTTTTAGCTTTTGAAATCTTTATTATTTCGTCTTCGTTTAAAAAGCGAATCCTTGCCGTTTCTTTTTCCAACTTAACTTTTTTTAATTTTGGCAAAACGTTTTTATCGACAAGTTCCCAATCTTCCCCTTTTTTAATAATAATTTTTAAAAGCACAAAAAGTCTATTAAAATAAGTTTTAGATAATCCTTTCTCTATTACAATATGTTTTTTTAAATGTTCTATATCTGCGGCCGTAACAGTTTGGGTTGACTATTTTTTTTGTGTATTAATATTTTATTAAAAAACTTTATATTGAGGTGAATAAAAAATGAAAAACAAAAAAGTTATTTTAAAAATTTTAAGAGAAGTAAAAACCGAAATTAATTTTGACGAGCCCTGCGAAAAAAATTGCTTGTTAACATTAATTTTTATGAAATTTTTATCGGAACAGCAAGAAAAAAATGTTGCTCAAGGTTTTACAATTGAATCTGAATATTTATTTGAAAATATTTTACAAAAATTAGAAGAATCAATAATAAAATTTAAATTGCTTAAAACAGAACCTGTTAAAATTTTACAGACTTTAGATAACAGTTTTATAACATATAATTTTGACAATAAAGATTTAGTATTTCAGCTTGATTGTTATAACATTCTTGGAGGTTTTTACGAAATCTTAAGAGCCGATTTAGAACAAAATATTTTTCAAGAAGTTGAGACTAGAATATTTAATATGGCCAAAATTATTAACAAAATCGAAATATTAAATTTATTAGATGATAGTAAAGTTTATTATAAAGATTTTTTAACAAGCTTAAACGAAGTTTATTAAAAAATAAAGCTTACGCTTACGGAATCTGCACACATAACGCACCAGAGGTCGCTTTTCTTTATCATAACCTTTTTTCCTAACATTTCCGGTAAAACATAAAAAAACTGCCGCAACAACAAATGATTGCGCTATGATAGGGCAATTCCAAACCCCGCAACCCCGCATATTTCCGTTTAAAATTTCTAAAAAACCAGCAACATTAAATGATAAAAGGCGTTGCCGGTTTTTAGATTGTATACTATATATATAGACAAAACAAAAAAAATGACTTAAGGTGAACAATAATGAATATCAAAAAAGTAAAAGAAAAGATTAAAAAAGAGATAGATATTTTAACGTCAAATGAAAATTTTCTGGAATCTTTTCAAATTGTCATGGGGCGGTCTAGATTGGTTTAATCCTCAGGCCGATTTTGAAGGCCAAAACGATATAATTACTATAGGTTACGGCAAAAATAGCGATTATAGTTCAAATATTACAAGAGACCGTGCCGTTAATTGGGTCGATGGCATTAAAAATGATATCGCGTCGGATATGTTGACAAGCGGTTTATTATAGAGGTGATAAATTATGAAAAGTTCATGGTTCAAAATATTATTATTATTTATTCCGGTTTTAATCTTAATTTTCTTTTATATCGAAAATCAACAGCACAAGCAACATGTTATCGTCAAAAAGCAAAGTCTTGCTTTTAGCAGGGATTGGAATGAGTTTAATTATCAATTTACCGGTAAAAAAGTATATAATAAAAGAGCCGAGAAAAGACAAAAGCAATTAAATGAACAAATACAAAAGAAAATTTCAACGCAAAATATTAGCAAAAAACTTGCCCAACTTTCAAAATTTTAGTATATTATAGGTTAATTTATTAAAATCATAGAGGTAATTAAAAATGAAAAAAATAATTTTAAGTTTAGTTTTAGCGGTATTATTGATACCGATGACTGTGCGAGTTCCGATAGCAAGTGCCGGTATCAGAAACAAATACGATTTTAATTTAAAGGTATTAAATCCGGCTTTATCAGGTTATAAACACTTTCGGCTGAGAAATTTTAAAGGCCACATAGTTATATTAAATTTTTGTGCGACTTGGGCTCCGACTTGTAAAAATGAAATGTCAATATTGGAAAAATTTTATAAATCTGAAAAGGCAAACGGAGTTATTGTAGTTGAGGCAAACGTAAATAAAAATTTAGGAGGAGTCAGGTCATTTTTAAAACGATATAAAATTACATATCCCGTTGTTTATGCAACCTCTAGAGTTATAAACAATTATGGTGGTGTAAACGACATTCCGGAAACATTTTTTATATCACAAAACGGATACGTAATATCTCACTGGTTAGGAGAGGCTACAATGAAAATCTATAAAGGTGTTTTGGCAAAATATCCGTTGTTAGTGATAAAGGCAAGAGCAAAGGAGACAAGAGAAAAAGCATTATTAGCAAGTAATAGGTATAAGGCAATTACTATTATAAATAATTATTGTTCAAGACATAATGGTTGCGAAATAGAGTATAACGACAACGATGTAAATGGATACCACACTTATTCGGGTAGTTCTTTTACATTGGCTGGTAATCCCATAAGCGGGGGTAATTTCATGATTACCCAATCTTTGTTTTCAACGCAATTACAAAATCAACTTGTTTTTATGCTGAAACGAAACGGTTATTCAAACGCCTCGACAATTAATTTAACGACTGCATTCGTTTCGTATATTACACCGTCAGGTAAAAAAGTATTCAGCACAATTCAGGGATTAACCGATATGGTCTCGTCTGGTAATTTAAAGGATTTTAATACATTGGTTAATTTGTTTGTAAGACATTTTATAAAAATAAATAGGTGAATAATCATGAAAAAAATAAGTATTTTTATAGCATTAATTTTAATTTTAGGATTTACGGTTTAGGCTAATGCTTTCTCTGAAACGTTCTTAATGGGTAAAGGTGGAAAAATAGCAAAAATATTCTTAATAACAGGCG